>JAITEH010000148.1 GCA_031282125.1 Campylobacteraceae bacterium | reverse complement strand
GCGGCAAATATCACAACCGTTTTGCCGCTTCCCACATCGCCCATGATAACGCGCCTTGCGGCGGCAGGCTTTGAAAGGTCGCTTTTGATATCTGCTATCGCTTGAAATTGGTCGTTTGTAAGCGTAAAAGGCAGGCTTTTAACAAACTCTTTTTCATCGCCGAGCAATATATCGGACGCTTCAAAATACTGTTTTTTTGCTCTAAGAGTCTTCAAAAAAAGATATATTTCGGCAAATTTCAGAGCATACATCGCCTCATGTAAGCTTTTCTCGTAGCTCTGTCCTGCCGTTGGATTGTGTAAGATTATAAGCTTTTTGGCAAGCGTCTGGGGAAGTCCATCTTGCGTTAAATTCTCTAAATTTAGATATTCATTCATCAAGCGATGCGTTGTTTTTGAGGCGATTTCAGTCTTATATACGGGTAAAATTACGCCTGTTTCGGATATGATTTTTGGCTGTACCAACTGCAATTTACCAAAATTTTTCTGTACGACGGCGCGTACAAAAAGTCTGTTTCCTGCCTTGAAAGAGGCATAATGAAAATTTTTGGGATTAAATATGATAAGCTCTGCGTCCGCGCCCCATGCAAGAGCTGTGATTTTGAGAAATTTTGGCGTTTTTTGGACGTTTTTGACGCTGATTTCCACGACGTTTAATTCGTTAATCTTCGGGAAATGCGAGAGCGTCAAATCGTCATATCTAATCGGAATTAAAAGCGCAAGCTCTATATATGAATTTACGTTAAGTTTTTTAAAGTAATCTTTATCTTTTGGCGGCAGCGTCATTGGTAACGATTGAGATTACAAGCTCGTTTATCTCTTTATGATTTTTGATAAATTCATTCAACTCTTCCAAGCTTAAACTCTCTATTTTTTCTAACTGTTCTTTAGAATAACCAAGCCCAAGCCCCGAATAGTATTCGTAAAATGAACGAGACAATCTTTGAGAGAGTGTTTCCACCCTTAAAGGTTCGCTTCCAAGCAGAAATTTCTTAGCCTGCTGCAACTCCTCTTTTGTGACGCCGTTGTCGGTGAAATCTTTGATAATCTTCCTCACAAGTTCAAGAGCTTCGTTTTGCGTTTCAATCTTTGTCTGAAGATATCCCGTAAGAGCACTTGAGGTTTTATCTGCGCTTAGTCTGGAGTATGCCGAATAAGCAAGTCCTTTTTTGACTCTTATCTCTTCCATCAAGCGGCTTCCAAAACCGCTCTCGCCCAAAATAAATGAAGCGACTTTTGCTTTATAGGCATCTTTGTCGCCAAGCTTCATGTAAAACGGCGCGCCAAAATATATATAAGCCTGCTCGCTCTGTTTTTTCTGAATCTCCTGCGATTTTTTGTCGGAGACTTTGTAAAAACCAAGCTCTCTTTTAGCACCTTTCGGAAGTACGGAAAGCGTATCTTTTAGAAGCGTTTCGACTTCGTTTTTGCTGATGTCGCCGCCTATAATCACTATAAGGTTTGATAAATCAAGATGGGATTTGACGAATTTTTCGATATTTTTTAGATTTATCTTTTTGATACTCTCTTTTGTGCCAAGACTTGCCGTTCCAAGCGGCGTATTTTTATACATGAGGTTTCTTAATTTCAGCGAAGCAGTATAGTCAAAATCGCTCTCTTTGCTCAAAATCTCGCCAAGAGTCTGCGTATCGACCTTTTTGTACGCTTCCTTTGAAAAGTTAGGTTTTTCGAGTACGGATTTTGTCATATTTGCGCCAAAACCAAACTCCTCTTTTAACGAAGAGAGTTCAAATACGAACGTCTCTCTGCCCGCATTTACGCCGAAATTTATCGCTCTGTTTTCTAATTCTTTCGCAAAATCCGCCGAACTTTTTTCAGCCGTACCTTCGTTCAGTATAGCCGCGCTAAACTGCGCGAGTCCGTCTATACCGTCGTCTTCTATACTTCCCGAAGCCAAAAATACAAGCTGCATGGAGACTATCGGAAGGTTTTTGTCTTCTTCAAATATCACGGGGATTGAAATACCTTTTATGTCGATATTTATTATATCTTTGCTCATCAAAACTCCTTGTATTAATAAAACTGCCAAAAAAACTTTTTTTATCATTTGTAAACTTCCAAAATATTATATGCCGTATCTCTTTTGGCAGGTATCTCGCCGATATCGCGTATAAGCCGCACCATCTCTTCTTGGTTCATGTGATTTGACATTCCCGCAGCCGCCACGACGTTCTCTTCCATCATCGTACTTCCCAAATCATTCGCGCCAAATACCATCGCCAACTGTCCTATGTGGCTTCCCTGCGTTACCCATGAGCTTTGAATGTTTTTGAAATTATCCAAAAACAGTCTTGACAGAGCCAAAAGTCTCAAATATCTGTTGGCGGACTGTTTTCTGATTTCGGGTATTTGAGCTTTTAAGGCAGTGTTAAGGCTTTGGAAACTCCACATGATAAAAGCTCTAAAACCGCCCGTTCTATCCTGCAAATCTCTTATATGTCCCCAATGCTCTATGATATCTTCATCATTTTCCACTGTGCCGAACATCATGGTAGCGGTAGATTTCATGCCTATATTGTGGGCGTTCTCATGTACCTCTATCCATCTTGCGGTATCGAGTTTTTTGGGTGCGATGATGTCTCTCACCTTATCGCTCAAAACTTCAGCGCCAGCTCCTGGAATCGAGTGCAAGCCTTTGGCCTGAAGACGCTCCAAAACTTCCTTGATGCTTATCTTGGAGATTTTGGCGATATAGTCAATCTCTATCGCAGAAAATCCGTGAATCGTGATAGTCGGATAATGCTTTGCTATCCACTCTACCAAATCCTCATACCACTCTATCTTCAAATTCGGATGCACGCCGCCTTGAAAAAGTATCTGCGTGCCGCCTATAGCTATAAGTTCTTCGATTTTTTTGCCTATCTCTTCAAAACTCAAAATATAAGCGTCTTCATCTTTTTTGTGCCTGTAAAATGCGCAAAATTTGCAATCCACCCAGCAAATATTTGTATAATTTATATTTCTGTCCACGACAAAAGTGGTGATTTTATCAGGATGCAGTTCGCGCTTTTTTTCATACGCAAGCCGCCCTATCTCATCAAGCGGAAGTTTCAGTAACTCCAACGCCTCTTTTTGGTTTATCCTCTTCATTTGCCTATCCGTTTCAAAAAAAAGTGATTATACTCTATTTGGTTTTAAAAACGGTATAATATTTTTTTAAAATTTAAGGAGAATTTGTGCGTTCTTTGCGTTATGCGGCAGGCGCTGCCGTTTTTATAATAGTCGTGCTTTTGATTGAGTTTTTTATAAAGTGGATTTATGAGATTAT
>JAITEH010000134.1 GCA_031282125.1 Campylobacteraceae bacterium | reverse complement strand
TTGATTGATTTTTCGCTCATGAATTTAAGCAGAGGCCCTTTTATGCCGTCCTCTTTCATCTGGAAATATCCAAGTCCTTTTGCGCCGAATTTGCTTACAAACTCTTCTAACTCTTTAAGATGTTTTCTGGAGAAAAACGTATCGCCTTTTGGTACTTTCAGAGCTTTTATGCGGTTCTTTTTCGTATCTTTCGCTATGGAGCTAAAGATCTCATTTGACGAGTCCAAAAACAGGTCGATAACTTCAACCATCGGCAAATCATATCTCAAATCAGGCTTATCGGAGCCGTAAATCTCGGTAGCGTCTTTAAAACTCATCCTTGGAAACGGCGTTTTTATCTCATGTCCGCATGCGCTGAAGATATTTTTCAAAAGCTCTTCGGCTGTATTTAGTATGTCTTCTTGTTCGCAAAAGCTCATCTCGACGTCTATTTGCGTAAATTCAGGCTGTCTGTCAGCCCTTAAGTCTTCATCTCTAAAACACTTAGCTATCTGAAAATATCTGTCAAATCCCGAACACATCAAAAGTTGTTTAAATAGCTGCGGAGACTGCGGAAGCGCGTAAAATTCACCGTTGTAAATACGGCTTGGGACAAGATAGTCTCTAGCTCCTTCGGGAGTTGCTTTTGTCAAAATAGGCGTTTCAACTTCCAAAAATCCAAGCTTATCTAAAGTATTTCTTGCAGCTATAGCCGCTTTGCTTCGCAGTTTAAAAGTCTCGTATGCTTTTGGGTTTCTAAGGTCTAAAAATCTATATTTAAGTCTTATCTCTTCGCCGACATTAGGGTCTGCTATCACAAACGGCAGCGGTTCGCTGGCATTCTCTACGACAAGAGTATCCACTACTACCTCAATCGCTCCTGTTTTTAGTCTTGGATTTGTGAGTCCTTCGCCTCTTAATCTAACCCTTCCGGTAGCTTTCAACACATACTCGTCTCTAACGCCAGAGGCTATTTTGTGGGCGTTTACGCTGTCTTTTGGGTCGCAGACAAGCTGTATAAGTCCTGTGTTGTCTCGTAAATCTATAAAAATAACGCCGCCGTGGTCTCTGTAGCTATTTGTCCAGCCGCAGAGCGTAACGGTTTTTCCTATATCGTTTTCACTTAAATGCGTACAATAATGACTTCTCAAAGTAAAATTCCTAATAAGTTTTTAAAAAGGAGATAGTATATCAAACTCTTTCTTTAAGCCAGCTAACTCTACGGCGCGCTTGTAATTTACCGCTAAAGAAAAAAATGGTACTATTGCCACTTTAAATTAAGGTTTTTAAATGAATTTTTACCAATACGAAAAAGGCTATAGATATACAAGCGACGTGATGTTCTTGTATGATTTCGCGCGTAGTTTCAGACCAAAAGGAGATTTGCTTGACGTTGGCTGCGGATGCGGTATCTTGGGGCTGTTGTTAAAGCGCGATTTTCCGTCTATCGACTTAACGATGATGGATATACAAGAAGCGCATATCTTCTTAGCTGAGAAAAATAGAGATTCCAACGCTCTTGGAGCGGAGATTGTTTCGGGTGATTTTACTAAATACAAATTTAACAAAAAATTTGATTTTATCGTATCAAATCCGCCTTTTTATCATGAATCCACCAAAAAAAGCGAAGATGAGAGGCTCAAAATAAGCCGTTACGCTGACTTTTTACCGTTAAGGACGCTTCTAAACAGCGTTTTTCAAAATCTAAAGCAAAAAGGCTCATTTGTGTTTTGTTACGACGCAAGACAGATAGAAGATATATTTGCCGCCTGCACATCTGCTAAAATGAAGATATGCGATATATGTTTTGTCTATCCAAGAGACGATAAAGAGGCGCTTTTGGTACTCATTCATGCAAAGAAAGACTCAAAATCATACGCCAAAATCCATGCGCCGATTTTTGTATTTGACAAAGAAAATTACACAAAAAGAGCAAAAGAGATTTTCACGCTGGCGGGCAGCAGGAGTATTAATTGCGAATAATCAAACGTGACGGTTTTTCTTACGCTTTTGACGCGGACACCTGCAATACATGCAAAGGTAAATGCTGTACGGGTAAAAGCGGATATGTTTGGGTGCAAAAGGATGAAATTTTAGCTCTCGCGTCGTTTTTAAAGATGAAAGAAGAGGAATTTATAATACAATATATATCAAAAGTTGGTTTTCGTTATACCATTAAAGAGATACCTTTTGAAGATGGATTTGCATGCATGTTATTTGACGCCGAAAAAAGCGGATGCAAAGCATATGAAGCGAGACCTGCGCAGTGCAGAAGTTTCCCTTTTTGGGGACACTATAACCAAGAGGAGTTGGAAGAAGAATGTATAGGTATATTGCCGCTGTAATTTTGCTGTCTGCTTTGTGTTTTACTACTCAAAGCTATGCAAAAGAGAGGTTTAAAGGTGAAGATTTGCTCATACTGCAAGCGTTGGACGCGCAAAAAAGAGGCGACGTCAACACTTCAGGAGTACTGTATAGAGAGCTTTACGATAAGAGTAACGACGAACTGTATATAAGAAACTCTATACAACTTTTTTTAGCCGCCAACAACTGGCACGAAGCAAAGCCGTTAATCGAAAAAGGGCTCAAACAATACCCAGAAGATAATGACTATGAGCGTTTTTATATAGCGCTGCTTGTCAACGAAGGTAATGCATCAAGCGCGTTGAAACTTGCTGAAAAACTTATAAAACGTGAAAAAACAGCGCAAAATATGCAGCTTTTGGGCGCAATATATTTTTATCAGCAAGAGTACGATATGGCGCTGAAATACTTCGAAGGAGCATACAAACTTGCCGCAAGCGAACATCTTTTGATACAGATAGCGGAGTTGTATATTAAACTCAACCAAACTTCAAAAGCCATAGCGCAGCTTGAAACTTACGCGAGATTAAACGGCTGTACGAGACTAGTCTGCTACAAACTCATAGAAATTTACGGTAAAGATAGGAATATAGACGGCGTTTTGAATGTTTACAAAAAGCTTTATACGGCCTTCAAAGACGAAAATGAAGCACAAAAGATTTTTGAGATACTGATGTTTCAAAATAAACAAAACGAAGCTGTGGAGTTTTTGGAAAACAGCGGTTCAAATCCGAGTATTTTACTCGAGATGTATTTTTTCCAAAAAAAATATGATAAAGCCATCAGCTTAGCCGACAAACTTTACCAAGAGACCAACAATAACGAATATATCGCAAAAATAGCGATTTATGAGTATGAGAACGCGGCAAACAAAACAGCAGTTTTGGACTCCGTATCAGCAAAATTTGAGCAGTACATCACCGAAAAAAGCGATGCTTTGTACTTAAATTATTACGGTTATCTTTTGATAGACCATGATGTAAATATCGCCAAAGGAGTGGATTTGGTGCAGAAAGCTTTGGAGATAGAGCCTGATTCGCCGTATTATCAAGACTCGCTCGCATGGGGACTTTACAAACAAAACAGATGTCAAGACGCGCAGGATATTATGGACAAAGTAGTTGAAAAATTGAACGATAAAGAGGTGATAGACCATCTTGAAGCTATCAAATCATGCATAGTCAAAATAACGGACGCTAAATGATACTTGACGAAATCATCAAAAAAACAAAAGACGATTTGGAAAAACGCAAAAGTGACTTTCCCATGGAGTGGCTCGGACGCTCTCTCGCGCACAATAACTTTGCGCCGCGCGATGTAAAGCCATATCTTAGTTCTACAAAAGAAAATCCATATCGTATTATCGCCGAGGTCAAAAAAGCAAGTCCGAGTAAAGGGATCATAAGAGAAGATTTTGACCCGATAGCCATAGCTCAAAGTTATGAGATAGGCGGTGCAGACGCATTGTCAGTACTAACCGAACCGCATTTTTTTAAAGGCAGCTTGGAGTATCTTGCGCAAATTAGACGGTATGTTTCAACACCGCTTTTAAGAAAAGATTTTATCGTAGATGAGTATCAGGTGCTGGAAGCAAGCGTATATGGGGCTGATTTTGTGCTTTTGATAGCAAAAGCTTTGAGCAAAAAAGAGCTGACGTCACTGCTTGCATTTGCCAGAGAGCTTGGCATGGAGGCTTTGGTGGAGATACACGATAAAACCGACCTTTTGAAAGCTATCGCCGCAGGAGCCGACATCATCGGTATCAACCACAGAAATTTGGAAGATTTTAAGATGGATATGAGTTTGGGCGAAAAACTTCTGCCCTCTATCCCAAAGGGTAAAATCATAGTCGCAGAGAGCGGACTAAACAACAAAGAGACGATAATAAATCTGTCAAAAATAGGTTTCGACGCTTTTTTAATAGGCGAATATTTTATGCGCCAAGATAACATTACACAGGCATTGCAAAAGTTAAAAGAAGTTTGAATTTGATAGAAAAACGCGAAAAACAGATGTATATCATAACTTTTGTAGGTTCTATAACCAATATTTTTTTGGTTATA
>JAITEH010000129.1 GCA_031282125.1 Campylobacteraceae bacterium | reverse complement strand
AAATTATATTCATAACTGCCAAATCCTACCTCGTAGCAGCCTGATTTTTTGAAATTTAGATTAAGCTCTGCGGATTCTCCTATTTTTGTTGCATCTATTTGTTGTTTTGTGATTGGCTGGTAGTGGTTGAGTTTTTCATAGATAGTTATAGAGACTGATAGTACAAAACCTATGGTAAAAAAGATAAGAAATTTTTTCATCAATTCCACCCCATGATAAATTAAAAAGTTAAATTTAAAAATAAAATTTAAAATTTGATGACTATTTTTGCATAGATAGACTTAAAAAATCTTTTAAATTATAATATTGACAAATCTTAGAATTGCACCTAAAGCGTTTTGGCATTCCTTTGTCATTACCGCAACCGAACGATAAGTTTCCGAAGGAAACGCATATCGTGAGGGCAAGCGGGAATCCATCTTACATGCATTGCAAGCCGATGAAATCGGCGTAGCAATACAGTAATAATTAGTCCTTAAACCCACGCATAGTGTCGCGCAAGTTTTTTGATTTTGCGAGGATCAAGCGTGAGGACTTGTTTGAAGTTGTTGTTGTAAACAACAACAACGAGTCCCGCAACGCCCGAGCAAAATAAAAAATACGAGGGTATCTTAATAAGGACGACACAACCGCGTGGCAAGTTCTTTGCCTCTTTCTTGCTTGTTCAAGAAAGATGGTCGCTAAATCTTTAGATTTAGCGAAACAAAAAGGAGTTGTAAGTGTTTTTTTGGATTCATGTTTTCATGGGAATAGTTGAGAAGATGGATTCCCGCCTGCGCGGGAATGATGAAGAAAACCATCCATGCAAAGTTCACATCCAAAAAGCTTTACAATATCTCTTTAAATCCGTACTTTGATTCGGTTAATTTGTTTCGGATACGCTCTTGATGATCCTTGCCTTTTGTCTCTAAAGTTATCGTTATATTCGCATCGCCAAACTCAAGCGTAGTCGAAACCCTGTCGTAATCTATCTTGACTATATTGGCATTGACCTCTTTAAATATATCGGTAAGCTTCATGAGGGCTCCCGGTTTATCCACAAGTGTTATCATCAAAGTCATTTTTCTTGCGGATTTGACAAGACCTTTTTCTATGATGACGGAGAGCATTTGAACATCTATATTTCCTCCGCTCAAAATCGTGCCTATTTTATCTTTCGGAAAAAATGGAAATTTCTGATGCATGATAGCGGCTACCCCTGCGGCTCCTGCGCCCTCAACCACAAGTTTTTGACGCTCTAACAAAAACAGTATCGCCGAAGCTATCTCTTCGTCGTCCACGAGAACGACCTCGTCAACGCATTCAAGCATGGTATTAAGCGCGTAAGGACTTACGTCTCTTACTGCGATACCGTCGGCAATCGTGCGCACGCTTTTTGAATTTATACTTTTTTTGGCATGAAAAGAGTTACACAATGCGGGAGCGCCTTTCGCCCCGACTCCTATGACTTTTATCTTTGGGTTGATTTGCTTGATGGCGGACGCTACTCCGCTTATAAGCCCGCCGCCGCCGATAGGCACTACAACAATATCAAGCGAACTTATATCGTCCAGCATCTCAAGCGCTATAGTCCCCTGCCCCGCCATCACTTCGCTGTCTTCAAAAGGATGAATGAATGTCAGATTGTGCTTCTTGGCATAATCCACAGCAAAAGCAAACGCTTCGTCGAAATTATCTCCATGCAGTATAACCTCAGCGCCTAAAGATTTAGTACCCATGACTTTCAAAAGAGGAGTAGCCTCTGGCATCACTATAACGGCTTTAGCGCCAAACTCTCGCGCGCTGTAAGCAACGCCTTGCGCGTGATTGCCCGCACTCGCGGCTATGACGCCTCCATTTCTCTCGTCTTCGTTTAAAGAGGCTATTTTATTGTACGCGCCTCTGATTTTGAATGCTCCTGTTAATTGAAGATTCTCTTTTTTGATATAAATTTCAGCGCCGCTTATCTGGCTTAATGCGGGCGCATACGCAAATTGCGTTTTGTTCACAACTCCGCGAATTCTCTTTTGCGCTTCAATAATATTTTGCAAAGGTATCATAAGTTCTCCATTTTTTCGTATTCTATCATCGTACATCTGTTTTGCACAGCATTCAATCCAAGCTTTCTTGCCCTGTCTATAGCTTCGTCATTTATAATGCCAAGCTGAAGCCACAACGCCTTGACGTCGCCTCTTTTTTCAATCTGCTTCAAAACTTCAGGCACAAACTCGGCTTTTCTGAAAACATCGACCATATCGACTCTTTCTTCAATATCTTCTAAATTTCTATAAACTTTTTGACCGAGTATAAAATCCTCTTTTGGGTAAATCGGGATAATCTTAAACCCTTTGGATTGCAAAAATGCCGCTACTTGGTAGCTTGGCTTGTTGGGATCAGGGGATAAACCGATAACGGCTACAGTTTTGGTCTCACGGAAGATTTTACTAATTAATTCATGATGATTTGACAAAGCGGCTCCATTAATAATTAATCGATTGATAAAACAGCAAATGATATTTTGCCAAAAACAGAGTGTTTTTTCTCTTGCATATATAACCTTCGAAAATTTCAAATGAGTATATCACACTTACCATAAAGAGAGTATCATTTGACCTTAATAATAATGACTTAAAAAATACAAACCTATTACAAAAATAGCGATAGAGACTAAAAGCACAGCTACAGACAATACCAATCCCAAAATCGAAAATACCTGTTTTCTATCTTTCGAAAAAAGTCCCGATATACCAAGTCCAATGCCAACTATAGAGACTAATACGAAAACATAATAAAGCGTTCCTATGGTGATCAATGCTATCGAATTTCTATCCGTATCAATATCTACCGTACTTGCAACAATCAATAAAATAAAAATACAAAACATATCTATAACGCTAAGCGTAAATGACGCTATGCCAAGACCTGAGTGCTTTTTCTCTTCCATGCAGACTCCGTTCGAAAAATAAACGGATTATATCACAACAGCGCTTTTATCTATTTTACGAAAACAAAAACGTAAATATTTTTTCATATTTCATGAGATAAGGTGCGATAACGCTTAACGATACCAAAAGCAAAACGGCGGCACAAAGCATTTGCTTTTGAAAAAACATAAAAACAGCGGATAAAAATACCGCAAAAGCAAGCGCGGCGGCGGCAATATGCATCCAAAATATATCATGACTAAGCACAAAACCTATAAACTCTATCTTATCGCTCTCTTCGTTTTTCAGCCTCAAAGCATAATGGACAATCGGTGTGTAAAAAAGCATATTTGAGATAATGCTTAACATTAAAGAGATAAGCCAAACAAAAGTATTTAAATTCTTTTTCATGATGATTTATGTCGTAACAACAAGAAGAGCAAAAAACGCGGCGATGGAAAATACCATTCCCAAAATCCCAAATATCT
>JAITEH010000092.1 GCA_031282125.1 Campylobacteraceae bacterium | reverse complement strand
TTTAACCCCGTCAAATATTCATGTAAAGATTTTATCGCTTTTAGGGGGCATTTGCCCGCCTAAAAGCCTAATTTAACACTTCAAAAGCCTGTGCGGCAAATTTATCTTGCCAAATACTCCTGCAAGGATTTTGGCTCAAGCGCATCTCCTTTTTGGATACTCTTTATCGCTTCTGCCGCGACAAACGCTTCGGATGCAGTCGTAAAATACGGGATATTGAGTCTCAAAACGCTCTGTCTTATCTTTTTGGCATCGTCTTTGCCAGATTTGTTGTCGCTTGTATTTATCACCAGCGCGATATCTCTGTTTTTTAGTTTATCTTCGATATTTGGGCGTCCTTCGCTTATCTTATATACAAATTCGGCTTCAATCCCAGCTTCAATCAACGCTTTGTGCGTTCCGCTTGTGGCTGTTAGATGAAATCCGAGATTGATGAAACTTTCGCCCAGTTTTTTGATAAATATCTTATCCGCATCGGTCAAAGACAAAAATACCGTTCCGCTTTTTGGCAGGATATTTCCTGCAGCTATCTGACTTTTTGCAAATGAGTCTGCGAAATTGTCGCTTATGCCCATGACTTCGCCCGTGGATTTCATCTCGGGGCCCAAAATCGTATCAGCTCCGGAGAGTTTGTTAAATGGGAAAACAGCCTCTTTCACGGCTACGTGATTTTTGATTTTGGCTTTTAGGATGCCGCTTTCTTCGTAAACTACTTTGAATTTATCGTAAAATCCAAGAGCCTCTTTCAAATCCCCTTGATACATGACGCGCGTAGCGACTTTTGCCATAGGAATGCCCGTAGCTTTGCTTACAAACGGCACGGTTCTGCTGGCTCTTGGGTTCACCTCTATCATATAAATATCGTCTTGATATACGGCGTATTGTATATTCATAAGCCCGATAACGCCAAGATTCAGAGCGATTTGCTTCGTCTGGTTTTCGACCTTTTTTATGATCTCTTTACTGAGGCTTACCGCAGGAAGCGAGCAGGCGCTGTCGCCGCTGTGAATGCCCGCCTCTTCTATGTGCTGCATGATGCCGCCGATATAGACATCTTTGCCGTCGCTTATCGCATCCACATCTATCTCTATAGCTCTATCCAAAAACTGGTCTATCAATACGGGGGATTGGTTGCTGACATTGACGGCTTCGCTCATGTAAAGCTTCAG
Organism: Campylobacteraceae bacterium; assembly: GCA_031282125.1. Taxonomy (GTDB): domain Bacteria; phylum Campylobacterota; class Campylobacteria; order Campylobacterales; family Campylobacteraceae; genus JAIRKW01. The sequence continues at coordinate 3,739 of JAITEH010000092.1, read as the reverse complement.
TTCGCTTTCGTTGTAGATAATCCTCATGGCGCGCCCGCCAAGCACATAACTTGGTCTTACAAGCACGGGATAACCTATCACAGCCGCTTTTTCTATCGCCTCTTCTTCGCTCAAAGCGGTTGCGTTTTGGGGTTGGTTGATATTGTTTTTTCTGATAAAATCCGAAAATTTTTCTCTATCCTCCGCCGTGTCTATCACGCGTGCGGTTGTGCCTATGATTTTTGCGCCTATGGCGGTGAGCTGTTTTGCAAGTTTCAAGGGCGTTTGACCGCCAAAATGTACGATAATCCCGTCAGGCTGTTCAAGTTCTACGACGCTTCTTACGTGCTCAAAATCTATCGGCTCAAAATACAAAATATCGCTTGTGTCGTAGTCCGTTGAAACGGTTTCGGGATTGCAGTTGTACATGATAGTCTCAACGTCCAAATCTTTCAGCGCATACGCGGCATGAACGCAGCAGTAGTCGAACTCTATGCCCTGCCCTATTCTATTTGGGCCGCCGCCTATTATCATGACTTTGTTTTTTGTTTTTTCGGGTTTTACTAACGCATGTGCGCTAACGTTAGTTGTCGAATACAGATACGGCGTTAGTGCTTCAAACTCCGCAGCACAGGTATCTACGTTATTGTATTCCAAACTAATGTTAGCCTGTTTTTTGGCATAACATATATCGTTTTCTGTTAGCTGCAAGTTATCTTTTTTATTTATCAGATAAGCTATCATTTTGTCTGAAAATCCATAGATTTTTGCTTCTCTTAAAAGTTTTGCGTCATTTAAGATATCCATGTCTATCTTTTTTTCAAACTCCACGATATCGTTTATCTGCATCAAAAACCAAGGGTCTATCTTGCAAAGCTCATGAACTTCCGATACGCTTTTGCCGCGTCTAAACGCCTCAGCGACATAAAGCAGTCTGTCGCAGTTTGCTCTTCTTATCTCATTGATGAGTTTATCGTCTTTGCAACTCAGATAATTGAACCCGAAAAGTCCCGTCTCAAGAGAGCATAAAGCTTTTTGCAAAGACTCCTTAAACGTCCTTCCTATCGCCATTACTTCGCCCACGCTCTTCATGGATGTGGTAAGAGTCGAGTTGGCGTAAGGGAATTTCTCAAACGTAAAGCGCGGGATTTTTGTGACTATATAATCAATCACGGGCTCAAAACTTGCCGCAGTGCCTGTTATATCGTTTTTTATCTCATCCAGCGTAAATCCTACTGCCAAAAGCGTCGCAACTTTAGCGATAGGATAACCAGTAGCTTTGGAAGCAAGCGCAGATGAGCGGCTGACGCGCGGATTCATCTCGATAACAGTCATTCGTCCCGTTTTGGGATTGACGGCAAATTGTACGTTACTGCCGCCCGTATCCACGCCGATTTCGCGCAAAATCGCAAAAGAGGCGTTTCTCATCTTCTGGTACTCTTTGTCCGTCAAAGTAAGCGCGGGAGCTATCGTGATGCTATCCCCAGTGTGAACGCCCATCGGGTCGAGATTTTCTATAGAACAGACTATGATGCAGTTGTCGCATTTATCTCTGATAACTTCCATCTCATACTCTTTCCATCCCAATAAAGACTCTTCTATCAGTATCTCATTGATGGGGCTTGCGTCAAGTCCGACCGCCGCTAACTCTTTGAATTCGTCAAAATTATAAGCGACTCCGCTTCCGCCGCCAGCTAATGTATATGAGGCTCGGATGATGAGCGGAAATCCTATCTCTTCGGCGGCTTTCAAAGCTTCATCTATAGTATAAGCGTATCTGCTTTTCGGCAAATCCATGCCTATTTTTATCATAGCCTCTTTAAATGCTTGTCTGTCTTCGCCTTTTTTTATAGCTTCGGGATTTGCGCCCAGAAACTTCACATCTCCTATGTTGCCGTTTTCATAAAGTTTCATGGCAACGTTCAAAGCAGTCTGACCGCCCATAGTAGGCAGTATGGCGTCCACTTTCTCTTTTTTGATGATTTTTTCAATCGTATCGATGGTTATAGGCTCTATGTATGTTCTATCGGCAAATTCAGGGTCTGTCATGATAGTAGCAGGGTTTGAATTGATAAGCACTACTCTGTATCCAAGCTCTTTTAACGTTTTAGCCGCTTGGGTTCCCGAGTAGTCAAACTCGCAAGCCTGTCCTATGACGATGGGACCCGAGCCTATAAGCAAAATGGTATTTATATCAGTACGTTTAGGCATTAGATTATCCTTTTTAAAAATTCATTCGGAGCTCATGCTCCATAAAATCCGTATTTAAAGTATGGCGCGAAAAAATCCCGGCACTTCAACGACGGCATACGGTTCGACAACAGCCGTAAAGTATGCTTCGCTTTTATAGACAGCTATGATTTTCCCGACCTTCAGTCCCTCAAAAAATATATTATCCAGTCCGCTTGCAACAACTTCGTCATTTACTTGCGGCTCACTCCACAAAGGTATATATCGTATCTCTATCTTGTCGCCCGTGCCAAACGCGATACCTTTTATCTTGTTCGCACCCATATAAACCGAAAATGTTGATTTTGGGTCTTGCTGTAAAAGCGCTAAAGCTCTTCCGTTTTGACTTGTTATTATGCCTGCGCTGTAGCCTTGGTACATGAGGCCGTAGATTTTATTTTCATCAAAACCTTCAAAATCAAGCCAAAGTCTGTTATAGTTGCCGAGCATAGCGTACGAAAGCGCTCTGACAGCTTTCGTTTTGACGCTGTAAGAGCTGAGATTTGCCTCTTTTAACATGGAGTCAAGTTTTAAGGCATAAGCAGACGAAATTTGCGCTAACTCCGAAAGCTCGGCATTCTTTTGCCGCAAATCCCGTATCTCGTCGCGCTGGTTAAAATGTTCGCTTATCGTATCGGCAAAACCCTCTTTTGCGCTTATGTAAATATTTACAATAAAAGACGAGATATCGCCTGCCAAGCCTCTTAAACCGTTCGAGTAGTTGACTGAAACAGCCACTAACAAAACGATGATTAGAAAAACTCTTAGTTTGTTATTCATTATCCGCTTGCTGTAAAAATTCTATATCTTCAAGCATTTTACCCGTACCTTTAGCGACTGCCAATAACGGTTCTTCGCCTATAAATACAGGTAGTTTGACTTCATTGCTCAAATACTTGTCGAGTCCTCGTATCAAAGCTCCGCCGCCAGTTAAAACGATACCGTTTTCAACGATGTCGCCTGCCAAATCAGGAGGAGTAACTTCAAGCACGTCTTTTAACGCGTCGGCTATCTCTCTTAGCGGTTCTTTCATGGCTTCTCTTACGTCTTCGCTCGTCATCTCTATTCGACTCAAAAGTCCGCTTACTTGGTCGCGTCCTTTTACCATCATGGAAAGTTCGGGAGTCAAAGGCGTCGCGCTTCCTATGCCTATTTTGATATCTTCACCGCCTCTTTCGCCGATTAAAAGATTGTATTTTTTCTTCACATAATCCACTATCGCCATATCTATCTTATCGCCCGCTACTCTTATGGATTTGCTGATGACAAGTCCGCCCAATGAGATAACGCCTATCTCGGTCGTACCGCCGCCGATATCAACTATCAAGCTTCCTTTAGGTTCTCTTATCGGTAAATCCGCTCCGATAGCTGCCGCCATAGGCTCTTCTATCAAAAATACTACTCTTGCACCTGCGCTCATGGCAGACTCTCTGACTGCTTTTCGCTCGACCTGCGTCAATCCGTAAGGGATGGAGATAATGATGCGCGGTCTTAGGAAATTCTTTCTTTTGTGGGCTTTTTCTATAAAATA
>JAITEH010000178.1 GCA_031282125.1 Campylobacteraceae bacterium | reverse complement strand
TAACGGGAACGATTTTTTTGCCGCATCTTGCTTTGATGATGTCGGCATTTTTTTCCAAAATCCTTACAACGCCCGAACCTACCGTGCCTACGCCTAAGATTGCAACTTTTATCATGATTATTTCTCTATTGAATTCAGATATTTTTTGATATTTCTGGCGGCTTGGCGGATGCGGTTTTCATTCTCTATCAAAGCTATGCGCACATATCCTTCTCCATGTTCGCCAAATCCAACGCCAGGGCTCACAGCTACTTTTGCTTCCGTCAAAAGTTGTTTTGAAAATTCCAAACTTCCCAAATGCTCGGCGACTTTTGGGATTTTTGCCCAAACGAACATTGTTGATTTGGGTTTTTCTATATGCCAGCCAGCCGCGTCAAACACTTCACAAAGCACATCGCGTCTTTTTCTGTAAACCTCTTTTATCTCTTCAACGCACTCCTGCGGTCCGTCTAAAGCCACCGTAGAAGCTACTTGGATAGGCGTAAAAATACCGTAATCAAGCCATGATTTTATCTTTTTCACAGCCGCGATAAGTCTTTTGTTACCTACGATGAAGCCTACTCTCCAGCCTGCCATATTGTAACTTTTTGAAAGCGTGAAACTCTCGACCGCCACGTCTTTTGCGCCTTCCACTTCAAATATGGATGGGGTTTTGTAACCGTCATACGTCAAATCCGCATAAGCTATATCGCTGATGACATAAAAACGCTCTTTTTTTGCAAGCGCGATTAATTCGTCATAAAAAGATTTATCGACCGTCACGGTTGTCGGATTGTGAGGGAAGTTCACCACTACATATTTTGGGCGCGGGACGGATTTGTCAAACGTCTCTTTCAGTTTGGCAAAGAAACTCTTTTTATCAAGCTCAAATTCGCTGTTAAAATCAAGATTTATTTTGTGTACGTTGCCGCCTGCAAGTATAAAAGCGTACGAGTGTATCGGATACGCAGGGTCGGGCACTACGGCGACATCTCCTGGATTTGTGATAGCCTGCACGAGGTGAGCAAAACCCTCTTTACTGCCAAGCGAAACTATAGCTTCGCTGTCTGGGTCTAACTCCACGCCGTATCTTCTTTTGTACCAGTTGCAAATCGCAAGTCTTAGCTTATATATACCCATACTTGCCGAATAGCCGTGAACTTTTGATTTGTTCGCAGACTCTATAAGTTTGTCGATAATATGCTGCGGCGTTCTGCCGTCGGGGTTACCCATGGACAAATCTATAACGTCTTCGCCTGCTCGTCTGGCTTTCAACTTCAACTCATTAACTACTGCAAATACATAATTTGGCAGTCTCTCTATAGTATTAAATCTTATCTCATCAAACATTGTTATCCTTCATTATTCAATCAAAACGCTCAATCCGCGCTTGATATTTTCAAGTGTGTATTTGTCTTCAACTTTCATATATGCGGCGGTTTTGGGCGGTTTTAACTTGATATTCTGCGTTTTTTTATCTTCTTCTATCGTCTTTATAAGCTGCAAATTTTGCGTATAAAAACTTATCCTCGGATGCCAGTAATCAGACACATGAGCCCAAAAAGTTACCGTATTCATACTGTTATTTATCGCTATCATGTACGGTGTTAACGGTTTTTTGAGACTCGCTCTTGTCTTGGCGTTAATGGGTATAGTGTCTATCTTCGCGTTATCGGTATTGATGTTATAAATCCAATTATCGCCCTCTTTTTCTATATCCAAAATCACAGTATCGTGCGCTTTGAGATTGTCATTTAGCAGTAATGGACTTGGGATACTCTGTGTAGATAAAGAGATAGTCCAGACAAACTCCTCTTCTGTTTTGACGGCTTTTTTCGTTATAAAAAAGTTATATCCCATGGAGTTCAGCGACTCTGTGATAACGCGTATCAAAAGAAGCGGATTTTGCTTGGAGATAAAGGTCAATTCAAAATCTTTAGGCTCTTTGGAGTAAAGCTCCAAAAGCGAATTGTCTTTGAGGGTTTTCAGTATCAGTATGGAGTTTATGCCGCCCTCTTTACTGAGATATTTCTCTTCATTTTGAAATAAAAACGCGATAAGGTTTTTTGATGATGCGACATTTACATTCGCAAAACTAGTCGCCTTATCTAAAGCCGCATTCGCAAAAAGCGTACCCACACACAATACGGCTAAAAAAAGATATCTCACCAGAGTCTGCCTTTGTTGAACTCTATAAATTCATCTTCGGTTATCTGCTTCACTGAACCGTTTTGTACATGCAGATAGATCATATATTGGGGGTTAAATCTCTTTATCATTTCGCCGCCTGTTGTTTTCAGGCTAAAATCGCCGTGTCCCGTTATAACGATCTGCTCCTTGGAAGTATCGAGCTTGATATCGCCGCCTTGCAGATACGTACTTCTTTTGAAAGTCTTAAGGTCTATCACGCCGACCCAAATCTCGGTATTCGGCACTATCAATACAGGCTGCTCTTCTATCGGCGCAACAGGCGTATCGGGCGGATAATCCTCGATAGCCTCTTGGGATTCGACCAAAGCGGTTTCGTTTGCCACGCTTGTTGCTTCGCTGACGTTAGTATCGTCTGTGTCACTTTGCAAAGACTCGTTTGTTATGATTATATTGTTATAAGGAGAGGTATCTTCCACATAAACCGCGCGCCATTTCAAAAGCATATAAAAAATCGTCGTAACAACTACCAAAACAGCTATAGCGGCGATAGCGTAAAGCCTCTTTTGACCGTCGATATACCACTCTTTAGACGTCAAAGATTCATCTTTTTTCGTCTCGGAGCTTTCAGTCTGCTCTTGCAGATACGCTTCGAACTCTGCGACCCAATCGCTCATGTCTATGCCGTATTCGCGCTTAATTATTTTTACAAAGCCAAGCGTTTTGATGCGATGAAGTTTCGCAAAATCTCTGTCTGCCATTAATTTGAGATAACTAAGCTCAATATAAGTTTTTCTTGAAACTTCTCTAAGTCCTATCTTCTCTAATGCCTTAATACTATCCATTATAAATCCTGTCAAACAAAACTGCCGCTGCCGCGCTTACATTTAAAGAGTCAAATCCATTAGCCATTTTAATACACACCCTTTTATCGCATTTGTCAAGAAGTCGGCGCGGAAGTCCTTCTCCTTCACTGCCCAAAATCAAAACCATCTTTTTGTCAAATTCCACACTCTTTGCGCTCTCTCCCGCCATATCCGCCCCATAAATACTAAAACCCGAAAGTTTTAGTTCGTTTATCGCGTCCAGTGGGTTTTGTACCGCGCATATAGGAATCTCAAATGCCGCCGCGCTCGATGTGCGCAAGACATTTTCGACTTTCAGCTCTTTCAGTCCCGCGACGATAATCCCGCCAAAACCAAAAGCATGAGCGCTTCTAATTATAGCGCCTATATTTCCCATATCCGTAACGCCGCAAAGCATAACCAAAAAACTCTCATTTTTTAGGCTTGGGAGCGAAACGGGCAAAATCGGTTCGATATCAGCCAAAAACCCTTGATGATTTCCGCCTTTTGCCATAGCTTGAGCTTTTTTTTCATCCAACCGTTCTATTTTAACATTTAGCTTTGTTATCTTCGAAAACAGTTTTTTATCACACTCTTTGGCTAAATAAACAGCCAAAATCCGTTTTGGATACTGCTCCAATATATGTAAAAAAAGTTGCTTTCCATAAATTAACATGGAGGGATTTTATCTTAAAATCTCTTAAAAAAAGCTCTTGCAAATATTTTTTGCATATTTTTTGGCAAATCTTTATTTCCATAAGATATTTCTTAAATATAACTATATATTAACTATTTTATAATAAATTCTTTGTTTGTAGAGTTTTGAAACTGCTATCGTAAATATTATTAAAAATATATCTAATTTCAGTAAGAAGAAAACATAAATAACTACAATAAATCCGCAATCAAAATATTATAAATACATATTAATATAAAAAATAATTTTACATTTGGGAGGATAACATGAAGTTAGGATTTAAAATCGCTGTGGCAGCCGCTATATGCACAAATGTCAATGCTTTTGTGCCAAGATATATGTTCGTTCCGGGAGAGTATCACGAGAAGATGGTAGCCGAAGTGCTTGACAAGATATATGAAGAGTATAGACACGGCGCATATACCAGTGCCATGAAAACTGCTGTCAGAGCTATAGCAAAAGCTAATTCGCAGGTTGATGCTGACGACAGAAGCGGCAAAGCGATTTGGCATTGCGACGGCGAACAATTAACCCAATGCAGCAATAATGTAAAAGATGAAACGATAAAAGGAATCGGCGAAATGCTTCTGGGCAAAATAGACGACGCCCGCTACACTATCGGCGGAGCCACTCACACTTTGCAGGATTTTTACGCTCATTCAAACTGGGTAGAGCTATACGGCGCGGTAGCGAGCGACGAGATGGGTTACGGTCCTATAAGCAATGTGGCAGAACCTTATGAAGACACGTGCGAATATGTGCATATTCACCCGCTGACTTCGTCTGCAAAAGCCTGCGCGCTCATGAATAAAAACAATATCATCACGACTAAACTTACAAGCGGTTATTATAAAGGCACATCCGAGATACCTGAGGGCGTAAAGAAATGTTTTCACGGCGGTTTTCTTGACGGATACGGATTGGAAGGTATCAACAAAGACGCGTCTGTTTGCAGTTTCGGGGCTTTTGGCATAGGACTTGTTATCTCTCCGCATAATACCTTTCATGCAGAGGCGGCAATCGCAGCCAAAATAGCAACCGTCAATTATTTCCACAATATAAAAGATACGCTGATAGCCAAAGAGGGCGAAGTGAACGGAGATAGCGCATTTAGGAAGTTTCTTGGACTTGGCGGCGCAACCGTCGGATTTATCATAAGCGCTTCGGCAAATATGGCAGAAGAGATAGACGGAGTAAAAACAGCCGTTGCGCAAGTCGTACAATCTAAAATCGGAACAGATGAAGAGCCGCCGCTTTATGTGATTTCTACGGCAAATAACCCCTCTATCCCAGAACATTCGGTATTGACGCGCTCAAACGCCTTTTTTAACGTATTGTCAAATCTGCATGCAAAAAAAGATAGCGGCGTAGAGTGCCCAGAACTATCGGGGCTTAATATCTACAAAACCGTCCTCTCTCTCACGTCGGGAAGTACGCTGTTTGTCTATACGGACGCTTCCATGAAGGACATTGATGATGCAAAAGCCGCGTCCATACTCGCAAACAGAAATCATATAAACATCAACAGCGTACTTAGCGGACAGTGCTCATTTGATGATTCGAGTTACTCGGAGATATCGGGCGCAACAGGCGGTCAGACATTTATTATCAATAAATCAGAAGCTGGGCAATTGGCGCGGTTGTCCGATATCTTGACAAGCAACCACCATGTCCAAATCGCAAATATCGACGGCGAAGATACCAATTCGTATGAGTTTAAAGTTGACTCCAAAACAGACAAGTTATCAGTCTCCGTCAGCATAACGGACGGAAATGCCGCGGTTTTGCTCATACGACCTGACGGAAGCATTGTCAAAGCAGACGAATTAGACTCGGAACAGACGGTATTATCGTCCGCCGCAGTTTACGATATAAGAAATCCCGATATCGGAACATGGAAGATTGACGTAAAAGGCAGCAGTAAATTTACGATTAGCGCAGCGGGGAACAGCTCGCTCTCGTTTGACGATTTCAAATTCATAGAGCCAAGACATGAAAGCTTTTTTGAAACGGACGGCTTTCCCGTTGCGGGAACTACTTCTGCCGTTGAAGCCGCATTATACGGCACAGTCTCGGACGTAAGGCTTGAACTCGTATCAAACAACGGCAGTTTAATCGAATCCTTGACGATTAATGCGACTGCTAAACGCTCCAAAACAGAAACGATATTTTTCAAAGACGATTTTTTAGTCCCAAATGAAGATTTTACCGTTTACGCTGTCGGCAAAGATGAAAACGGTGCAGAATTTCAAAGGGTTTTATCTCACAAAATCACTCCGCAGACGGTAAGCGTAACAGCCCCGTCAAATACAAATATACCGCTAAATACCGATACTGTTTACACTTTCCGCGTTACAAATCACGCAGAGCTTGAAACGTTTAATTTTAGCGCGACAGACGGCAA
>JAITEH010000141.1 GCA_031282125.1 Campylobacteraceae bacterium | reverse complement strand
AAAGGCGAGAGTACAGTCGGCTGTCACAATCTTGGTATTTTGTATAAAAACGGTTATGGCGTAGAGCAGGATTACTCAAAAGCGTTTGAGCATTTCAAGCAAGCATGCGAGGGCGGATATGCGGACGGATGCAGTAATATAGGGTTTGCGTATCACTATGGGCAGGGCGTAAGACGGAATTACTCATCGGCGCTTAAGTATTACCAAAAAGCATGCGATGAGGGAAGCGCAGTCGGTTGTTATAATATCGGTATTTTGTATGAAAACGGTCAAGGCGTGAAACAAAACGAGCGTATTGCGAGAAAATTTTATGACAAAGCCTGCGATTTAGGCTATCAAGACGGCTGTGATGCGTATAAAGAACTTGGCGGGCGAAACTATTAATATTTAAGGCGGCAAAATGAAAAAACTGTTTTTATTGATTTGCTTATGTTTTTTTGGCTGTGAAAACGATTCCGAATACAAAATAGCATGTGATAGTGGAAATGCGACTGCCTGCACTGATCTTGAGATTATTACATATACGGATCAAAACTTTTTTAAGAGTGTTAAAAAAGCATGTAATGAGGGAGATGCAATGAGTTGCATTGATCTTGATCGTGTATATGAATATCACAACCGTTCCAAAGAGTTTAAATCTTTTGAAAAAACATGCGATGAGGGAAATGCAAGCAGTTGTTACAATCTTGGCATTGAATATTATAAAGGTCAGTTTATAATGCATAATTACTCAAAAGCGGCTGAATATTATAAAAAAGCATGCGATGGCGAAATCGCGGCTGCTTGTGATAGTCTTGGCGTTTTATATGAAGGCGGCTGGGGTGTAGGGCAGGACTACTCAAAAGCGGTTGAGTACTATAAAAAAGCGTGCGAGGGCGAAGATGCGGGCGGATGCGTTGATCTCGGGGTTGCATATGAACTTGGAAACAGTATCAATCAAAATTCTTTAAAAGCATTTGAGTATTTCAAGCAAGCATGCGATAAAGGATATGCGCTGGGCTGCCACAATCTTGGCGTCTCATACGCTAAAGGTCGAAGCGTAAAACAAGATTATACTAAGGCTTTTGAACTGTATAAAAAAGCGTGTGACGGCGGACACGCGGACAGTTGCAGTAATATTGGAGTTTTGTATGAAAATGGAGACGTCGTAGAGCGGGATTACTCAAGAGCATTTGAGTATTTTAAAAAAGCGTGCGACGCCAAAGACGCGCGTGGTTGTTACAATCTTGGCATACTGTACAAATACGGTCGAGGCGTGGAGGAAAACAAACAAACTGCAAGAGGGTTGTACAGCAAATCCTGCAATTTAGGTCATCAAGACGCTTGCAATGCGTATTTTTATGGTTTTTACTAAAGATTTCCTGCCAGTACTTTATTTACATTGTCAGCCATTTGTCTTTTTCGTCGATTAAAATAGAGATTTTGCGGTAGTCTATATCCTGCTCTTTTACCATTTTAAAAAGCGTCATCAATGGGCTCATGCAGCAGGTTTTATCGCATAATGTGACTAATTTTTTGGCTTTTCTGTAAGATAGGGCTGGGTCTGCTTTTTGAAATATCTCTACGGCTTCTTTGACTGTTCTGTTTGCACATTCACAGATGATTTTTTCTTCAGCGTCTTGCATTAAAAGCCTCAAAATAGAGCTTTTTTAGTTCATCCAAGCTTAAGACTCTTTTGCGTTTTGTGACTATCTCGCGAACTCGGGGCAAGATGGAGTTCACGACTTCATCGTCAGGCTCAAACCCCATTTTTTTCATGTGAAATTTGAGCGTTGAACTGCCCGAATGCTTGCCTATAGGAAAGTTTCGCTTGAGTCCGACGCTTTTTGGCGAAAACGCTTCGTATGTTTTTTCATTTTTTATCATGCCGTTTACATGTATGCCCGACTCATGCGCAAAGATATCTTTACCGACGATTGGCATGTTTTGGGGTATTTTGTGATTTGAGGCGTTTTGGACGAGTTTCACTAGATTTTGTAAAGTTGCGGGATTTATCGCTCTTTTTTCGCCAAAAAGCTTTGCCGCCGCCATCAATACCTGCTCAAAACTCGCATTTCCAGCTCTCTCTCCAAGACCTATAACAGTCGTATTTACGGATTTTGCCCCTGCTTCTACGCCGCTTATCGCATTCGCAGTAGCCATGCCAAAGTCGTTGTGCGTGTGCATCTCTATATCAAGCAGGCGCAAACCCGCAAGATACGAGATATCTTCATAGATTTTGTGCGGCTTCATAATGCCTATAGTATCGCAGTATCTAAAGCGTTTAGCTCCAAGTTCAAAGCCAATTTCCATAAGGTCTTTTAAAAATCCAAGGTCTGCTCTGGAGCTGTCTTCGCCGCCTATACATACGAAAAGCCCCTCTTTTTTTGCCAGTTCCAGACTCTCGCTCAACTGTTTTAAAACGCTTGCTTTGCCGCCTTTGTATTTTGCCTCTATCATGATGTCGGAGACTGGTATAGACAAATCAACCGCCCTGACGCCGCACTCCAAAGAGTCTTCCAAATCTTTTAACGAGGCTCTGTTCCATGTCATAATGGGAATGGGAAGTTTTAAGGCAAGTATCTCTTTGATATCGGTTTGCTCTTTTTTGCCCATAGCGGGAATGCCTATCTCCAGCTCATCCGCGCCCGCTTCAAAGAGAGTTTTGGCTATCTTTAACTTCTCTTTTGTGTTAAAGGCTACATAGGGAGCCTGCTCGCCGTCTCTTAAAGTCGTGTCGTTTATCAGCATGCTTTTAACTTCTCAAAACTAAAATGTTTTTTGACGGCTTTCAGCACAGATATCTCGATTGGCTCATCTGCGTAGTCTTCATCACAGATGATTTTGATACTGTCGAGCTCTTTTCTTGGGCAATCGCCGATTTTTTGCGTGAGCAGTATGTGGCAGTCGGACAAGACTTTTTTTATCTCGTCTATGACGTACGTTCCGCACCCCTCGGGACCTTTACAGTATGAAGTCTCCACGCGTCTTGACATGATAAATTTGATGGCTTTATCTCCCGCTTCGTATATCAAAAACTCTTCCGCGCTTCCGAAATGGTCGTTTATAAGACCGTTTGAAAGAGACGTTACCGCTAC
>JAITEH010000097.1 GCA_031282125.1 Campylobacteraceae bacterium | reverse complement strand
ATTTAAGCCTCATGTAAACAAACTTTAAGTAAAATTACCCCCTTAATCTCACACACACCAATCCTTGAACAGGTTGCGGAATTTATCCGTTGATGGGTGTGGAGGAATAAACCAAATCAGGGAAGAAGATAAAAAGCCATGAAGATTGGCGCGAATGCTCATCTTCAAAGATATATCTATTCCCAAAAATATAAGGAGACATTCATGGTAAGCATGAAAGATTTATTGGAATGCGGCGTGCACTTTGGGCACCAAACGAGAAGATGGAATCCGAAAATGAAAAAATTCATCTTCGGCGAGAGAAAAAATATCTACATCATCGACCTTCAAAAGACCCTAAGATATTTCAGATATACATACAACATCGTAAGAGACGCTGCGGCAGAGGGTAAGACTATCCTTTTCGTCGGCACGAAAAAACAAGCCGTTGTAGCCATCAAAGAGGCGGCTGAGGGCTGCGGAATGCCATTTGTGAATCATCGCTGGCTTGGCGGTATGATGACGAACTTCAATACCATAAGACAATCAATCCGCAAACTTGAAATCATAGAAGAGATGGAAAAAGACGGTCAAATAGACCTTTTGACAAAAAAAGAAGCTCTAATGCTCCGCAGAAAAAAAGAGAAACTTATAAGTTATCTCGGAGGACTTAGAAACCTTAAAACCGCGCCAGATATGCTTTTCGTAATTGATACCGTTAAAGAGAGAATAGCTGTCGCTGAAGCAAATCGCCTCAAAATCCCCGTAGTTGCTCCTCTTGATACCAACTGCGACCCTGACGTTGTTGATTTCCCGATACCTGGCAATGATGACGCTATCCGCTCAGTTCAGCTATTTTGCAAAGAGATGATGGAAGCTGTCAATGAAGGAAAAGAGTTAAAAAATAAAGATGCCGCAGAGCCTGAAGAGTCTTCTGTTCCTGCGAGCAAACAAGAAAAAGACGAGCTTTTTGAAGAGATTTTAAGCGAAGAAGACGATATAGATATCGCTAAAGAGTTTGGCGTTGTTGGCGAAGAAGCCAAACAAGAAGAGCCAAAAGCTAAAAAAGCGGCAAAAAGCGTAAAAGCAGAGACAACTGAAGCAAAAGAAGAAGAGCCAAAAGCTAAAAAAAGCACTAAAAAAACAGAAGAAGCAGAGAGTGAAACTGTTGAAGAGAAGCCAAAAAGGGTAAGAAAACCAAAAGCGGCAAAAGAGGAAGAGTAATGGCAGAGATAACTTCAAACTTAATTAGAGAGTTAAGGGAAAGAAGCGGCGCGGGGATGATGGATTGTAAAAATGCATTGACCCAAACAGACGGCGATATAGAAGCTGCGATAAACCTACTGCATGAAAAAGGGCTTGGTAAAGCAGCCAAAAAAGCCGACCGTCTTGCGAGCGAGGGTTTGATAAGCGTTGAAGTGACGGGCGATTTCAAAGTCGCTACTATAAGCGAGATAAACTCCGAGACAGATTTTGTCGCTAAGAATGAAAAATTTGTCAATATGACGAAAAACGTTACTTCGCACATACAAGCAAATAACATATTGCATGTAGAAAATTTGCAAGAAAGCGTGATAGACGGCAAAAATTTCACAGAATATCTGAATTCTCAAATCGCTACTATAGGTGAAAATCTTGTAGTTCGCAGATTTGTTACCATCAGAGCAAAAGACGATACAAGCGCAGTAAACGGTTATGTTCACTCAAACGGACGCGTGGGAGTAATACTTGGCGCAAAATGCAGTTCTAAAGAGATTGCCGCAAAAGCTGCCGAGTTACTAAAAAATATAGCCATGCATGCCGCGGCTATGAAGCCTGCGTATTTGTCATATACCGAGCTGTCGCAAGAATTCATAGAAAAAGAGTTTGTAGCTTTTAAGGCGAATTTGGAAAAAGAGAACGAAGAAGCAAGAAGACTCAAAAAACTTGAGAAAAAAATCCCTCTTTACGGCTCTAAAGCCCAGCTTACCGACGAGGTTTTGGCAGAAGCTAAATCCAAAATGGAAGCAGAACTTAAAGCGCAGGGAAAACCTGAAAAAATTTGGGACAGAATAATCCCAGGACAACTTGAGAGATTTATCGCGGACAATACGCAGCTTGACCAGCAGTATGCGCTTTTGAGCCAGTTTTACGTCATGGACGACAGCAAAACAGTCGGTCAGGTAGTAGCTGACAGAGCAAAAGAGCTTGGCGGTTCGATAGAGCTTGTCGAATATGTTCGTTTTGAACTTGGAGAAGGACTGGAGAAGAAGGTTGATGATTTTGCGGCTGAAGTAGCGGCACAACTTCAATAAACTGTTTTTTAAAATAAAAGATGCCTTTGGGGCATCTTTTTAGTTTTTAAAGGGAGGGTAGATGGAAACTCTTTTACGCGTAAACGCTCTTTCGCACTCATTTGATTACCCTCTTTTTAATAGTCTCAATTTTACCCTCGATAAAAAACAATCAATAGCAGTCACAGGAGTCAGCGGCAGCGGCAAGTCCACGCTTTTGCATATCTGCTCTACGCTTTTAAAGCCAAAAGGCGGCGAAGTTTTTATAAACGGAAAAGATATTTATAGACTCCCAAGCGACGAATTGGTAAATATAAGACGAAACAGCGTGGGGATTATATTTCAATCCCATTTTTTATTTAAAGGCTTTAGCGTAAAAGAGAATATGGAGATAGCGACTGTTTTGACAAAGTCAGATTTTGATAAAGAGCTTATCGAACGCCTTGGTATTTCTCATATTTTGAATAATAAAGTAGGCGATATTTCGGGCGGTCAGCAACAAAGAGTTTCGCTTGCGCGCATTCTTTTAAAAAAACCTAAGATAATTTTTGCAGACGAGCCTACGGGAAATCTTGACGCTGTAACGGCGGGCGAAGTAACCGCTCTTCTTTTTGATTATATCAAGGCAAATAATGCGGCTCTGTTTTTGGTAACTCATGATCTAAATCTTGCCAAACGTTGCGAGAGAGCATACAAACTTGAAAATTTTGCGCTAACAACATTGCAATAATCTAATACTAATTTAAGATGTAATACAATTTACAATTGGAAAGTTAAAGGAAGTAGCATGCGCTTTTTACTTATTAATACAAATCCCGCAGTTTCAAAGCTTGTAAATGCCAGTTTAAATCGTATAGGACATGAAGCAAGGGAGATAGGCAATTATGATGATTTGCCGTTGGATTCGTTTATAGCGGTCATTGTTGACAGCGATTCGTACAGCGCTTCGCATATAGACGATCTGTTGGCAGTCAGTATCGCCCCCTCATTGATATACCTTAAACAGCAAAACGCAGCTGTTCCGAAGGGATTTCAATATTCGCTTGCAAAACCTTTTCTGCCGACCGACTTTATCACTTTCATCGTATCTATTTTGAAAAAAAACTCCGAATTAAAACGATTTATCACCTCTGAAGCCGAAGAGTTTGTATCTATGCTTCCTGAAGAGGGCAGGGTAGAAGCCAAAGAAGAAAAAAAGATAGAAACTCCAGCGCTGACTCCTGAAGAGCAGGAGATGGAGAATAATTTCATCAATTTCAACTTTTATGACGATTTGCAAAAAAAAGAGGCGATTTTCAGCGTGGAAGAGCAGGGCGAAGTTGTACCGACAGAGCCGATAGATATGGCTTTCAAGGCGCCTAGGATAGAGCCTGATACGCCTGATGAGAGCGC
>JAITEH010000173.1 GCA_031282125.1 Campylobacteraceae bacterium | reverse complement strand
CTTGTCGGTCAGATGCATATCCCTTGGCAAAGCGCGCTTGGCATAGTATTTGTATCGGGAATGATATTTTTCATTTTATCGTTTACGAAATTCAGATCATGGATGATAAACAGCATCAGTGAAGATTTGAGGCGCGCGATAAGTGCGGGTATCGGGACATTTGTAGCTTTCATCGCTTTGCAGCAGATGGGCATTATAACGGACAGCAATGCTACGCTCGTATCGCTTGGCAACCTGCATGATGCAAACGTACTGCTTGGAGTTGTCGGGCTTTTGGTCGTTATGGCGTTTTATGTCAAAAAGGTCAAAGGCGCATTTATATTTGCGATTATCACGACGGCTATAATCGCATGGATTTTTGGCATCGTCGAACCGCCCAAAGAGCTCTTCTCGCTTCCTGCCTCCATCTCTCCCATAGCTTTTGAGCTTGATATACTATCTGCCTTAAAACTCTCTTTGCTTCCCGTCATCATCACATTTTTCGTTACAGACCTTTTTGATACGCTGGGTACATTGGCAGGCGTGGGATTTCGCGCGGGACTTTTCAAAAGCGGCAGCAAAGAGCTTGAGAAAACTTTGGAAGCGGACGCGGCGGCATCAGTCTTAAGCGGCATTATCGGCGTTTCTACTACTACAAGTTTTGTCGAGAGTGCGAGCGGCGTTGAAGAGGGCGGCAGAAGCGGACTTACCGCTGTATTCACGGGACTATTTTTCGTACTTACGCTCTTTTTGATACCGCTTTTTAAGGCTATCCCGCCAAATGCGATTTATCCTGTGCTGGTGATGGTCGGCGTGCTCATGTTCGCAGAACTTAGACATATCAATTTCAGCGATAAAAGCGTTGCCATCGCCACATTTTTGATTGTTATCTTGATGCCTTTGACTTACTCTATCACTTACGGCTTGGCGTTTGGATTTATCTCTTATGTGGTAACAAAACTGCTTTCAAGAGAGTTTAAAGATATCAATATCGGCGTCATACTGCTTTTTGTGATAAGCGTGATGGCAATTGTAGTTCATTAGGAGGTTTTTCATGAGATACTACGGGTTTGAAGAGTTTTTTGAAGATGTAAAAAAGATAGCTTATGAAGTGAAACCTTACAATTTTGATGCTTTTCTCGCAATCGCAAGAGGCGGCATGACATTCGGGCATTTTCTGGCTCATGCGCTTAATACAAGAGAGCTTTACGCTCTAAATTCCATACATTACGATGGTTCTAAAAAGTTAGATACCATAAGGATATTCAATATCCCCGACCTCTCTCATGCAAAGAGCGTTTTGGTGCTTGACGATATCGCCGACAGCGGCGAAACGTTGGCGGAGATAAAAAAAACGCTCAAAAATTTATACCCAAATATAGATATCAAAATAGCAACCCTGCTCTACAAGGAAAAATCGCTCGTGCGTCCTGATTTTTTCGCTAAAAAGACGACGGAGTGGATAGAATTTCTTTGGGATTTTACCGTTTAAATGGGAAGAGCGAACGGCATACTTTATATTTGCACGATTTTGGTTGTGTGTACGCTTTACGCCGCACAGCCCATTCAGCCGCTTTTCAAAGACGAGTTTGCGCTAAACAGTTTTCAAGCGGCTATATTTACAACCGTTATCATGTTTCCGCTCGGCATAGCGCCGCTCATCTACGGATATATACTTGAAAATTTCTCGTCAAGGCAGATGCTAAGAATCTCTCTGCTGCTTTTGGGGATTTTGGAGATATGCTTCTCATTTAGCAACTCCTACATCGTTTTAATCGGCATAAGAGCGGCTCAAGGATTTTTGATACCTGCGGCTTTGACATCGTTAGTCAGTTACATCTCAATCTCCGCAAGCCGTGAAAATATACAAAGAGCGCTTGGAAATTACGTAGCCATAACGACTCTTGGCGGGTTTTTGGGGCGGCTGCTTTCTGGAATTTCATCCGAATATTTCGGATGGAGACCTTTTTTCTTTATCATAGGATTTGGACTTATCTTGTCGTTTTTTGCGCTTAATAGCGTCGGCAAAGACGTCAAAACGGGATTTGCCAAAATCAAAAAAACCGAGGTGATAAATGTCCTGAAAATCAAGCACAATTTTTTCATATACGCTTCGATATTTTGCGTCTTTTTCGTATTTCAAGGAGTGCTTAACTTCCTGCCGTTTGAGCTTAAAAGCATAAATGAAAATCTCGGCGAGAGTAAAGTGGGACTCATGTACGCGGGGTACGTCATAGGATTGATAACCGCGCTTAACGTCACAAAGATAATCAAACTTTTCAAAAGCGAGAGCAACGCCATGATATTTGGCATGCTGATATATATCGCGGGCTTGCAGTTTTTTAACATAGAGGTGTTTGAAGTGATGTTTGTATCCATGTTTGTATTTTGTCTTGGCATGTTTACGATACACTCCATCGCCGCAGGATTTGTCAATAAATTGGCCGCGGAGCACAAAAGCATAACAAACGGGCTTTATCTTTCGTTTTATTACGCGGGAGGGACGTTTGGTTCGTTTTTGCCCGGCGTTTTCTATCAGCATTTGGGCTGGCATGCGTTTTTGATTTTTCTGGGATTTATACTTTTGTGCGGAACGGTTTTTTTGATATTACTGAAAATGAAAGGTTTAAATTCGGTATAATAAACAACTTAATACGATTGAGATATTTTAAGTTAGAACGAGATGTGATTTTTTCCGTGAACATACATAGTTTGGGATGTGAGCGAAAAACAAATTACAACGCAGTTATCGCTTAAAATAGCCATTCGTTATATAACAAGAGGCAGATATGAGAGAAAAGATATGGCTGTTTTTAATCATCGTTATTGATTTTGCTCTATTGGTTTTTGCATCAAGCACGCTCTCTATCAGTTACTACGAAGCTGATATATTTTTCAATACCAACAGCGCCGTGCACTATCTGATAAAGTTTTCATGCGAACTCTTTGGACAAAATGATTATGCTTTAAGAGTGCCGTTTATCATCATACATCTTCTTTGCGTTGTGCTTTTATACCTCATCAGTAAGCCGCTTTTGAAGCGCGAAACCGATAGGTTGATAACCGTACTTATATACATGCTGCTTCCAGGCTCCATAGTCGTGTCGCTTGCGGCTAACGGCGCGGCATTCACGGTGCTTGGCATACTTTTGTTTATATATTTTCATCAAAACGGCAAAACATTTGCCATGTGCCTTGTGCTGCTGCTTTCGATATTTTTGGGCAAAGGATTTGTAACCCTTTATCTGCTGCTCTTTTTTTACGCCGTATT
>JAITEH010000165.1 GCA_031282125.1 Campylobacteraceae bacterium | reverse complement strand
AGAGGCAGAGACTCTTTTGGTATCTCTTTGAATGAGAGTTTTTCGAAAAACTTTTTTTCATACGTAAGCGTAAAAATCTGTTTCAAACCCAAAGCCCTGCCCTCATCCAAAAGTCTTTTTACTATCTGCGTTCCTACGCCCATACCCCTCAATCCGCGTTTTACAGCTATGCTTCTTACCTCCGCAAGATGTGGTGCGTGTATGTGCAAAGCCGAGAGTCCCACAACCTCCTCATTTTCTACCGCTAAAGTGTAAGACCTTATATTTGTAGCTATCTCATCGTCTGTGCGCGGCAGTATGATGCCGTTTATCACTTCGTCGCGCATGAGTTCTTGCATGCCTTTTATATCCGCAAGCACCGCTTTTTTATAAATTATCATTCCGTCTTTCCAAATAATATATTAAATATAGCCTCGTTTGCTTCGTTGATACCGCGCTTTTTCAATACCGACACAAGCAGGTTATTTTTGCCTAGTGCCGCGCTTTCTTGCTGTGTTAATTTATCCGATTTTGTATAAATATTTAAAACTTTCTGGTCGGCTTTCAAAAAAGAGTTGATGTACTCATCGACATTTTTATCTATCTCAAGATTTGGATGACGCGCGTCTATCAGATGTACAAAAAGCCTTGCGGACATTCTTTTTTTGATGAATGTGTTTAAAGACTCTTCCCATTTTTTCTTCACCTCTTTTGATACTTTTGCGTAACCAAATCCGGGTAAATCCACAAACAAAACGTTAAATCTTCTCTTCTCTTCATCTTCATACACGATATGAAAAAAATTGATAAGCTGCGTTTTACCAGGCGTTGAAGAGCTTTTGGCGAGTTGCTTTTTGGAGCACAGAGCATTGATAAGCGAACTTTTGCCTACATTACTGCGCCCCAAAAACAGCACTTCCGAGGTGCCTTCGCTTACAGCTTCGTCCATACTGGGCGAGGACTTGACAAATTCAGCTTTGACGACTCTTATCACTTTTTATCTTCTTTGCTTTTGGCATCGTCTATTTGAAATATAAATTTCACAGGCTCAGCGCTGCCGTCCACAACGTAAACGCTGTTATTTTGGTCGATCATAATCAAATTGCCGTACACTTTTCTATTTGTCGTGATATCTTCCAAGAAAGCATCGCCCTCCAGCGTATATTTGTTGAGCGTCACATCATACGTGAGAGTGTTGCCGCTGGCGTGATAGCGTTTGCCGTTCATCGCTACATTTACGCTGATACTTCCCTGCGCTTCATATCTTAAAGGCTCTTGTTTTTCGTTAAAATCTATAGTTATTACATCCGCCGTTAGTATATCCTCGCCTTTTGTGATGATAACATTGCCGCTAAAACGGCTTCTTAATGCCTTTTCATCTGCATGAAACCTGTCTGCGGTTATCTTAACTTCCGCCGCAAAAACACAAGCGCTAAGGATCAACAATATAATAATAGCTCTCATCTATCCCTCATTTGGATTAATATTTCAAACTCTTCGGCATCCATCTGTCCGTTATTGACATTATATACGAACGATTCCCCAAAAGCTTTCGCCTCTTTGGTCTCAAACACAAAAGGAGTATTGCCTATAAGCGTTTTGTTGCTTTCATGATACTCTACCGCTTCCGTCGCCAAAGACAAAAGGTCGGCTCTTTGATATTTGACGTTTCCATTTAGATAAAAAACATTGTCTTTAAGCGTACCGTTATCGGATTTAAGCCTGTCGGCTCCGTCTTTTTTCATCATCAAAACGTCAATATCATACAAAATATCTCTATCTTTAAACCTCTGCGCTTTGCTTGCAGTAGAATAAACGCTTATGCCCTCACTAGTCATCTTATAGTCTTTTATGTTAAAAAACTCTATCGTAGGCTTGTTTTCGCCGACATTTTCCAAATCCAGCGAGTACGAATCCTGCGACACAAGCATAAATATAACAATAAAAAAAAGGCATAAAAAATAGTAGAGCAGCTTTACAACCAAGGTTTTTCAAACTCCCCGCGTAAATTCTCTTGATCGACGATAGTCTCTATCATCTCTCTTACTGCGCCGTGTCCGCCGTTGTTCTTCAAAACCGTTTTAACGTTTTTTTGTATAAACGGCAGCGCATCTGCGGGCGCAAACGACCATCCGACATTTTTTAACTGTCTGTAGTCATTCGTATCATCTCCGATAGCGGCCACATTGCCAAGCTCCAATCCAAGCTCTTTTAACAGTTCATTCAATACCGCAAGCTTATCCTGCACGCCTTGAAAGACATATTTGATACCCAAATCTTTTGCTCTATGCTCTACGATTTTGGAACTTTTGCCTGTAATAATGGCGCATTTTTTGCCTATTTTATGCCAGCAGACGATACCAAAACCGTCCCTTACGTTGAAAGCTTTCGCAGACTCTCCGTCGTTTGTATAAAATATACTTCCCTCCGTCAAACATCCGTCCACGTCCAAAACTATAAGCTCTATCACAACACGCCTTTCGTGCTTGGTATCTGCGCTTTTTTATTTTCCGTTACCGCTCTTCTAAGAGCTACGGCAAACGCTTTAAACGCCGCCTCTATGATATGGTGGCGGTTTTTGCCGCGTACAAATGTCAAATGCACGCTCAAAGCGGCATTGGTTACCAAAGCTCTGAAAAACTCTTCCGTAAGCTCCGCGTCAAACTCTCCTACTTTATTTTCAAGCGGCAAATCATAAAAGAAAAAAGCGCGTCCGCTTAAATCTATGATGCAATTTACCGCAGCTTCATCCAACAAAATAGTCGCTTCGCCGAATCTCTCCATGTTTTTAACGGGAAATATCTCTTTATTTAAAGCCTGCCCTATGACGATACCCACATCCTCCACGCTATGGTGAAAATCTACATGAATATCGCCCTTGCATGTAAGATTTAAATCCAAAAAAGCATGCTTGCTTAAAGCTTCCAGCATGTGGTCAAAAAAGCCTATTCCCGTGTCTATTTTACTCTTGCCGCTGCCATTTAGTTCCAGACCAAGCTCTATATTTGTCTCTTTTGTTTTGCGTGAAATATTTGTCATATTGCCGTCCTATTTTTCCCGCACTATAAATGCGCCCTGATATTTACTTGTTGCGATAAAATCTCTCGCTTCCGTCTCGCCTCCAAAACCCCTGAGCCATACGCGGTAGATTATCTCTCCGTTGAGGTATCCCTCTTTGATAAATGCCGTATATCTGCCGCCTGCTCTGTTGTGCTCGTCTCGATAAATCTTTGCGCCGTTTATATTTTTAAAAGCGCCTATCTGTACGTCAAAATCATCTATTATTATACTCTTAGAACCGCTGTTTCCTTTGCCTTCAAAGCCGATTACTTCAATCACCACAGGCGCCGTTCCGCTTATGTCCAAACCTATTTGTTTAGCCGCCGCATAACTCAAATCTATAATGCGGTTAGCCACAAACGGGCCTCTGTCGTTGATGCGCACGGTAACGACTTTGTTGTTGCGCTTATTGACAACTTTAACTATCGTATTCATAGGGAACGTCTTGTGTGCGGCAGATACGGCGTACATATTGTAAACTTCGCCGTTTGAGGTTTTTTTACCGTGAAAATCCTTGCCGTACCAGCTCGCTATACCGCTCATGGTATCGCCTACGCTCACTTGCGTTGGATAGTAAGTTTTGCCCGCTATGGTATATGGCTTCATGGAAGCCTTGTGCATTTGAGGAGAGTCTTTGATACCGCCGCTGCTACTGCTATCGACACTACTGCTTTTAAATGTACACCCGCCTAAAAAAAGCAGCGCCGAAATTATAATTCCGACATTAATAGCCGATCGGTATTTCAAGTTTTGCTCCGGGGATTATTGTCGAATCTTTGAGATTATTTGTCATCATCAACTGTGCTACGGTTAATTTATACTTTGTAGAGATTGACTGCAAAGTATCGCCGCTTTGTATCGTGTAATATCTAACGATGTGAGCGGTAGGCACTATAAGCTTTTGCCCTGCTCTTATGATGTCTGACTGCATGCTGTTAAAATCTTTGATAATCTTATAATTTACATCATACATTTTTGCTATCTTTTGGAGCGAATCGCCTTTAGCCACAGTGTAAACATAGTATTTTGAGCCGCCTTTTTCTATTTTAAAATCGCTATTAAAACGGACTAATTTATCGGAAGGAATGTAGATGTGATATCTACTTTTAGTCGGCGGAGTGAAAAAATATTTTAAATGGGTATTGTAAGAGAGCAAATCTTTCAGCGTCATATCGATAGCTTCCGCCACATCCGCCAAAGACGAGCCTCCGTATATATCTACTTTGACAAAAGGAGAGTTCAATTCGCCGCTGTTTAGGACATAACTGGCACCATTATTGAGCAAGAAATTCACATCTTGGGAAAGATACGCCATAGTGATTATCTTGCGTATATAATTTCTTGTCTCCAACGGGAGATATTTCTTCTCTTCATCTAAAAGTATATACAAGTTATCCGTGCCTGCCTGCGCGATAGCTCTTGAGACTTTGCCCTCGCCGCAGTTATAAGCCATCGCCGCAAGATACCATTTGCCAAATCTATCATGCAAAACCTGCAGGTATTTTATCGCGGCTTCCGTGGATTTTACGGGGTCGCGCCTCTCATCTACGTAATCGTCAATCAAAAGATTATATTTTTGCGCGGTAGGCGCCATAAACTGCCAAAGTCCACTCGCTTTGGCTTTGGAGTAAGCATTTGTAGAAAAACCTGATTCTGCCATAGCAAGATACAAAAATACATCTGGTATTTCAGCCTCTTCTATCATTTTTTTTAGTACGGGAACAAATTGCGCACCGTTTTCAAGCACTTTCAAAAACTGCTTTGTTTTATAATTGCGTATATCGTCCTTCATG
Source organism: Campylobacteraceae bacterium (assembly GCA_031282125.1). Classification (GTDB taxonomy): domain Bacteria; phylum Campylobacterota; class Campylobacteria; order Campylobacterales; family Campylobacteraceae; genus JAIRKW01. Next base: position 2,541 of record JAITEH010000165.1, on the reverse strand, counting down.
GACGTAAAAACAGTGTCTTGCAAAAAAGAGGTGTCTATATCGAGACTTTTCAGCACTTCCACCTGTTTGGCATAGTCGTCCTCTACGACAAAATAACCGAAACAGCAAGAAGTTGTCAGGATTAAAGCTGCCAACAATCGTTTCATCTACCTATATCCTTGTAAATAAAATTAGCTCGTTATTTTAGCGGAGTTACCCTTGGTAAAGGCTTTAAAAATACGCGCGGCATTTTCGGAGCTTATTTGCGATAACTCTTCTACGCTGATATTTAAAATTTCACTCGCTTTTTGGACGACATATTTTGTGTATGCTGGCTCGTTGCGCTCTCCTCTATGGGGATGAGGCGTGAGATACGGAGCGTCCGTCTCAAACAGCAATCTATTCATTGGAATTTTAGGCAAAATATCTGTCAAATTCTTAGCATTTTGAAAAGTCAAAACCCCGCCTACGGCAAAATAAAAATTCTCTTTTAATCCCAGCAACAGTTCTGACGCATTGTAGCAGTGCAACACTCCAATGACACCATTTTTTAGGGCGTATTCGTTTAAGATATCAAAACTATCTTCATTTGCGTCTCTTACATGCACAATGAGCGGTTTATTAAAACGCGCCGCAATCTCTATCTGCGCTATAAAAACCTCTTTTTGCGCCTTTTTTTCCGCCGCTTTTTCATCTTCGTTTTTCGGCAGTCTGAAGTAATCCAACCCGCATTCGCCCACCGCTATACATCGCTCATCTTGCAGGTATTTTTCCAAAACGCTTTTATCATAATCTTTATGGTGATACGGATGTACGCCCGCCGCATAAAAAATATCATGATATCTGTATGAAATCTCTCTTGCTTTTGGCAGGTCAAATATATCTGCACCAGGTAGCAGTATGCTGGAAATCCCAGCCTCTTTGGCTCTTTTTATCACTTCATCCAAATCATCGTCAAATCTGCCGTCGTCCAAATGGCAGTGCGTGTCTATTATCATCTATTATCCCGCCTTAAACTCTTTGCAAATTCGCGCGCTTTATCGGTGATATCCGCTCCGCTTATCATGCGCGAAAGCTCCTCTATCCTGCCCTCTTCATCCAACTCTTTTATGCGGCTTTCGTTATCTTTTTTCCAAACAAAAAAATGCTGTTTAGCGCAAGATGAGAGTTGAGGATGGTGCGAAATGGCAAATATCTGGTAATTTGCCGAAATCTCTTTCAGCACGTTTGCCACGCTCATGGACTCTTTTCCGCTTAAGTTTGAATCTATTTCGTCAAGTATCAAAACCCCGCCCTCTTCCGCCTTTATCTCATTTGACGCAGCGATAAAACTAAGACGCAGTCTATTAAATTCACCTGAGCTTACCTTTTTCACATCTATATTTTGCAAAGTTACGCTCATCTCTTCATCGCCCAAATCATAAGGCGCGGTTTTGGCAATATTGATAGAGCATGGTTTCAGATACATTTTTTCAAGATAGCCGTTAATAATACTTTCAAGAGGTTTTAAAAATCTCCCGCGCGAATGCGAAAGCTCTGAGGCCGCCTTGTCAAGCTCGCCGCTCAATTTTTCAAACTCCGCCTCAAGAGATTTTTTCTCAAAACTGATATTTTCATAATGCAGCAGCTCTTCTTTGCGTTTTTCCAGATGTGCGCGTATCTCTTCGATAGTGCCGAAACGATTTTTTAAAGCGCTGATTTGCTCTATCCTGTCCAAAATACTCTCCACATCGATATCTTCAAGTTCGTTGATTTTCTGCGTCTCGCTCTCAAATACGCCGCGCAAAAAATTCATAGCCTCATCAAACAAAGCGCTCTCATGTCCCATCAAATCAAGCGCGCTGTTTACGGCGCGTTCACTCTCAAATATAACTTCAGCCTGCGCGATAGCCTCTTGTATTTTTTCCTTTTTTGAGAGCCTTTTTTTGAATTCCATCAACTCTTCATCTTCGCCTATTTTCGGGTTTACAGCCTCTATTTTACTTATCTCGAAAGCTGCAAACTCTTTTAATTCATTTATTTTCGACTCTTCCGCTCTTACTTTTTCAAGCGCATTTTTTACTTCCGTAAATTTATCGTAACACGCTTTATAAGAGGTGATTTTCTCCGCATGCAAAGGCTCGTTTTTCACCGCAAAGCTATCAAGCAAAGCCAAAAGCGAACTGTTTTCGAACTCGCCCGCATCACGCAAAGAGAGATAACTGATAAATATTGACGAGAGCTGTTTAAGCGATTTTTGGGAGATATTCTGCGAATTGACAAAATAGCGCGCGCTTTTTTGCTTTATCGATTTAAAGATAGTTATATCTTCTTTTTCTATGCCATACTCTTCTAAGGGCAGTTCGTTATCGACGACCGCTTCAAGCAGCGCCGCATCGCTTGTATTGAACCCAAAAACCGACAAAAGCGCGTTAAAAAAAACAGATTTGCCCGCGCCGCTTGGTCCTGAAAATACGATGAGTCCCTCTTTAAAGACAAGCCTCTCTTCTTTAAAACTCAAATGCTCTTTCAGATAAAAACTCTCTATCATTTATATCCCCATGAGAGTTTCTCTTTGAGCGC
>JAITEH010000122.1 GCA_031282125.1 Campylobacteraceae bacterium | reverse complement strand
GGTAACCGTCTATGCTTTTTATCTTGGCCGCGTATTTTTTGAATTTCTTCTCACTCTCTATCGGTTTCATGAATGCCCCCTAAATTAATTTGCTCCGCACGACGCTTTGGACGATACGGGTTGAATAGCGCTGTTATCGCCGCTAAAACTCTCTATTTTTTGCCACAAGGCTAAACCTGCTTTTTTATAATTTTTTGCGCTTATTGTATCAGAATGAAATATCAAGACAGGCTTTCCGCTGTCTCCGCCCTCTCTTATCGCGGGCTCTAAAGGAATTTCAGCCAAAACGGAAGTATTGTATCTTTTGGCAAGCTCGATTCCGCTTTTGCGTCCGAATATATCGTACTCTTTGCCGCAGCTAGAACAGATAAATCCGCTCATGTTTTCTACGATACCTGCTATCGAAATATGTAGTTTTTCAAACATATCAAGGCTTCTTTTCGCGTCGTCAAGCGCCACGGCTTGCGGCGTAGTAACGCATACTCCGCATGTAATCGGAACGCTTTGGGCTAAAGTTAGCTGCGCGTCTCCGGTTCCGGGCGGCATATCTATGAAAAGCACATCCAAATCGCTCCACAAAACATCTCCCAAAAGCTGCTCTATAGCTTTCATTATCATCGCGCCGCGCCAAATCAAAGACTGTCCCTCATTCACCAAAATACCCATACTCATCATCTCAAGTCCGTAAACCCTCAGAGGTTTTAATCTGCCTTCTTCGACTTCTGGTTTTTGGTCTGTTATGCCAAGCATTCGCGGTATATTTGGGCCATATATATCAGCGTCCAAAATGCCGACTTTTTTGCCTTGTTCCACCAAAGCGAGTGCGAGATTAACAGTCGTCGTAGATTTGCCTACGCCGCCTTTTCCTGAGCTTATCATAACAAAATTTTTGATATTTGGGGCTATATTTTTACCGGATTTGGAATTGCTTTTGATTTCGGGTTCTTTTGGCTGATAAATAGTTATTTCGCTCTCTATGCCGCTGTTTTTCAAAACTTCCGATGCGTCCTCTTTGATTTTGAGAGCAATCTTCGGATTGGAAGATGGTATTTCTATCTCTACAACAACTCTATTTTTATCTATTTCAATTTTTTTTACAAAACCAAAAGTCACTATATCTTTCTGAAATTCAGGATAAGTAACACTGCTAAGCAGTTTTTTTATATTCTCTTCACTAAACACGCTGCTCTTCCTTAAAAATGTATCGGTTTTTCACACTTAAAGCTTATAATAAATTGCCCGTGATTTGCCCAAAAAGGCAAAAAGCGCCAAATATTAGTAATCTTTAATAGGCAAATAATGTAACACAAAAAAGATAAAAACAAGCTTTTGGACTGTATAATATCGTAACACTTTAGCATAAGGATACCAAATTGCTTGATATATCGTTAATAGTGCTAAGCGCGGGCGAGTCAAATCGCTTCAAAATGAAAACTAAAAAACAGTGGCTGCGCTCAAACGATAAACCGCTGTGGCTTAGCGTAACAGACTCGCTTGCTTCAAATTATGCCTTTAAAGATGTGATAGTAGCGGGAAGCGCTGACGATTTGCAATACATGTATAAATTTTGCGATTATAAAATCATCAAAGGCGGCAGTACAAGGCAAAATTCGCTCATAAACGCACTCCAATACACAAACAGCGAATACGTGTTGGTAAGCGATGCGGCGAGGTGTTTTGTGCCCAAGTCCCTTGCTCAAAGACTTTTAGATGAAGCGGGAAGTGCTGATATCGTCGTGCCGTATCTTCCTGTAACCGATACGGTAATATATGAAGAAAACGTCATCAATCGTGACAAAGTCAAACTCATCCAAACGCCGCAGCTCTCAAAAAGGCAAGCGTTGATTGCAGCGCTTTCAAACGGCGGCGAATTTACAGATGAGAGCAGCGCCGTAAAGGCACACGGTGGCAGCGTCAAATATATCTTAGGCGACATAAGAGCTGAAAAACTCACATTCAAAGATACCAAAAACACTCCTCTTTTGCTGATGGCTCCGCCCTCAAAAGAGACGTTTACGGGAGTTGGTTTTGACGCTCATGCGTACGAAAACGCCAAAGCGATGTATCTTGGCGGAGTAAAGATAGAAGAGAGTTACGGTTTCAAAGCGCACTCCGACGGAGATGTGGCAATACATGCGTTGATAGACGCGCTGCTCGGTGCGGCGGGAGCGGGCGACATAGGAGAGTGGTTTCCTGATACGGATATGAAATATAAGGGTATAGATTCGGTTAAATTGCTTGAGAGTGTTGTGCTTTTTTTGACACGCGTGGGATTTGAGATAGTTCACTGCGATATTACGATTATCGCGCAAAAACCAAAAATTTCACCGTTTAAGCAGGCTATATCGAAAAGATTGGCCGCTATTTTGAACATATCTCCTTCTCATGTAAACATAAAAGCTACAACAACCGAAAATATGGGTTTTGTGGGGCGAGAAGAGGGTATCGCCGTACAAGCCGCAGCTACTCTTAAATATTATGATTGGACGACAGATGAAAATATTAATAGTTGAAAATGAAGTATATTTGGCGCAAAGTATTTCTACCAAATTGTTGGAAGCAGGATATGCCTGCGAGATAGTTACAAACATCAAAGACGCTATGAAAAATGAAAAATACGACGTGGTGCTGCTATCTACAAATATATCAGGGCAGAATTTTTATCCCGTCATAGAGAAGCATAAAAATTCTATAATCATCCTGCTTATCTCGTACATAAGCTCGGATACGATACTAAATCCTATCAAAGCGGGAGCCAGCGACTATATCCAAAAGCCCTTCATGATAGAAGAGTTGCTTCGAAAATTGCAGCATTTGAGACTTCATAAAAAACTTTTGCAAGAAAATAAAACGTTCAGCGACTACACAAATAACCTTTTTTTGAGTAAAAAACCAAAAGAGAGCATCACAAAAAAGATTGTCTCGCCGCTGCTCATCACAAGCTCTTTGCAAAATGATGCTGACGCTATCGTGTTTAATTACGCCAAAGAGTTCGGCGAGCAGTTTAATTTTATATCGCTCTCTTCGGACAATACATTCGACAAAATAGCCAAAAACGACCCTTCTGTGTTGATGTATATAGTAAATCTGCAAGAGATTAAAAACAGCGAAAAAAATAAAATTTTCAATATCATCGAACACAAAAGAGTCATCATCTCTTCTACAAATCTGCATGAAGAGTCGCCGTACGAGACTATACGCATAAGTTCAAACGATAACTTTTTTGAGAAGATAAATATTTTGACAATCGACGATTATATAAGAAGTGTTTTAATACATTTTCAGGATAGACTGCCCGATACGGAGCTGGCAAAAAAGCTTGGTATCTCAAGAAAAAGCTTGTGGGAAAGAAGGAAACGATATGGTATCAAAAAGAAATGAAGAGATTGCGGAGTGTCTGAATAGATTGATAAATTCGGATTATGCAAAGGGTATCAGGCAGCAGATTGAAGAGGCGAAAGCAAAACTATCAGCCATAAGAGTATCAGCTATCATAATGGCTGCCAGCCCGTTTCACAGAGCTCACGAAAGACTTGTGAGGATAACGCTTGAAAAGAGTGATTTGGTCGTCATTTTCCTGCTTGAGACGCAAAAATATAAAGAGCTTCTGCCGTTTGCTTTGCGCGAAAAAACTCTGCAATATTTTGTAGATAACTATCTGCATAAAAACCGCGTTTTAGTGATACCGCTGCGCAGCGACACTTTTGACGAGGATTGTTTTAATTCAGCCAATCACGGTATCGTCGCAAAAAGTCTTGGATGCAATACGTTAGTTGTCGGCGAATACCATAACGGCATAGGCTTTTATTATGATGACAACCGCCTCAAAACATCTCTTGACGAATGCGAAGAGTCGGCAAATATAGATGTTGTATCGCGGTTTGTATTTTGCAACGAGTGCAATACGCTAGTCAGCGTCAAAACATGCCCTCATGGAATGCACCATCACATCAAATACAACTCCTCATCTCTCACGGCGCTTTTAAAAGAGGGTATTTTGCCGCCTGCAATGTTAATGCGCAAAGATATATCGGCTATAATTTTAAGTACGATTTGTCCAAATCGTTTTAAAAATATAGCGCAAATTTACAACGACCTTTTCCCAAGCATGGGGCTTATAGAGATGCACAGCGATGAGGATTTTTATATGGAGTTGATGAAGCTTTATCAGACGACGTCTTTGACTTAAAGGAAGAGTTATGCAAAAAGTTTTTTTGACATTTTTTTATTCTGGTCTTTGTCCGAAGGCTCCTGGAACGGCAGGAACGATTGCTGGGGCGATTTTGGGCTGGGCAGTGCTAAAAATCCTGCCCATAAGTACGCTTTTTTTACTGACTGTTTTGATAAGCGTTATAGCCATAGGCGTTATAAATAGATACGAATCAGCCACAAATACGCACGACAACAGCCAAATAGTCATAGACGAAGTTGTCGGAGTTTGGCTTGCGATGTGTATATCTGCGGATTTTTTGGCTTCCATGGGCGCGCAAGTCGGCATGGTGCAGGTCTTGATATGTATCGTATTTTTTAGAGTTTTTGATATTTTAAAACCCTCTATCATAGGGCGCATAGACCGCGACGTCAAAGGAGGAGCTGGCGTTGTGGGAGACGACCTTGTGGCGGGACTTTTCGCAGGTATCATAAGCGCGGCACTGTGGAATCTAATAAGACAGTTTGAGATAGTGCAAAATTATAATTTTTAGATTTGATTATGTGTCCAAAAATATTTTTAACTCATCTTTTTGATGAGAAGTCAGCCAAAGACGCCAAGTAACCTCATCAACGCCAAACGTTCTATCTTCAAACGCGGCGCCAAGCTTTTGCAAAAAATGTTCGGCGCGCGGCACAAAAGCGTATTTGCATGAAAATATAAACTCCTCTTTTTGCTCGTAGAGAAGAACTTCGGCTTCATTCAAAACCGCTTTTGCCGCCGCGGAGTAAGCTCTGACAAGTCCTCCCGTGCCAAGTTTTATGCCGCCAAAATAGCGCACTACCAAAATGCAGACGTTTACAAACTCCGCGCCTCTTAATACGTTCAGTATGGGTTGGGCTGACGTGCCTTTAGGTTCGCCGTCATCGCTGCCGTTTTCCACTATCTGGTTAAATTCATTTAATTTTCTATAAGCCCAGACAACATGAGTGGCTTTTGGGTGTTTTTCTCTTAACGATGAATTTAGAGCGTCAAATTCACTTATCGGCGCAGCATGAGCTATAAAGATTGATTTTTTCACTTCATATCGGCAGAAATTTATATTATTTAGTATTTGCATGAAATATTTTAGCAAAAACCGCTTAAAAAGATTTGCAAAGTAAAGTAAAAATTATATACAATAATATATTTTATTTTAAAATGATGGGAGCAGCCAGTTGTTCGCAAATAGACTCTTTTTTGATATATCCGATACGCAAAAAATAGAAGAGCTTTGGGGTAAAATATCCGCCGAATACAGTTCAAATCAAATCGGTTATTATAATCTGCCTGATGAAAATCTAACTTCTGATATAAATACGTGGAGCAGTACGATACGCAATATACAAAATGTTGTTGTTATCGGTGTGGGCGGCAGCTCTTTGGGGACAAAGGCTTTGTATTCCATGCTCTTTCATGAGAAAAAGGCAGATACGCCAAGACTTCATTTTTTGGAAAATATCGACCCTATTACTATCAAAAAAACGCTTAAAAATATCAAACTTGAAGAGAGCCTATTTTTTATCGTGTCAAAATCGGGAACTACTTTGGATACTATCTCAATCGCCAAAATTGTCATGGTTCATTTTGGGATTTTCCCGAATAATAAATATTTTGGCAAACGCTTTGCGGCTATCACGGAAGAGGGTTCGGCTTTGAATAAATTTGCAAACGAATACGGACTGAAAAGCTTTTTTATACCAAAAAATGTCGGCGGGCGCTTTTCTGTATTGAGTGCGGCGGGAATCGTACCTTTAAGCATTTGCGGCATAGATACGACAAGCCTTTTATTGGGCGCGGCAGAGTGCAAAAAAGAGTTTTTTGAGCGAAAATCAACCCAGCTTTTGAAAAAAGCTATAGTTTACGCCATCAAGGGCGGACAAAATATCAATGTAATATTCTCGTATTCAGATATATTTCGCGAATTTAACGCATGGTACATACAGTTGTGGGCGGAGTCTTTAGGCAAGAAAAAAGGCGATGAACGCGTAGGTTTGACGCCTGTAGGACTTATAGGCGCGATAGACCAGCACTCGTTTTTACAGCTTATCATAGAAGGTCCGAAAGATAAAAGCGTAACATTTATAAGAGTTGAAAATATGGCGGACGATATGCTTATCCCCGATATTTCTCTGAAATATATAGAAAAAGCTAACCTGAAAAAAGATATCAGTGCGGCGACGCTGCTGAATGAGCAAGCGCTCGCCACAATGAAAAGCGTGATAAATGAAGGCGTGATAACCGACGAGATAGTCTTAGCAAAAGCAGATGCTTATCATGCGGGTTATCTGATATACTATTTTGAGCTTTTGACCTCTTTGTGCGGATTGCTGTTTGATATCAATACTTACAACCAACCGGGCGTCGAGATAGGCAAAAAGATATTATTGGATAAACTGGGCAAATAAATCGCATTATTTCAGAATTCTTGGAAGCGTAATGCCTGTCTGACCTTGATATTTGCCTGATTTGTCTTTGTAGGTAACTTCGCACGGCGTGTCGCCTTCGAAAAACAGCACTTGAGCTATCCCTTCATTTGCGTAAATTTTAGCGGGAAGCGGCGTAGTGTTCGAAATCTCAATCGTTATATGCCCTTCAAATTCAGGTTCAAAAGGCGTTACATTTACGATAATGCCGCATCTTGCGTATGTGCTTTTGCCAAGACATATAGCAAGGACGTTTTTTGGTATCCTGAAATACTCGACTGTGCGCGCAAGAGCAAAAGAGTTTGGCGGAACGATGCAGACATCGCCTACAAAATCGACAATATTTCTATTTTCAAAATTTTTCGGATCTACTACCGTAGAATTCACATTAGTGAAGATTTTAAATTCTCTGCCGACTCTTATATCATATCCGTAACTGCTTACGCCGTAACTTACCACGTTCGAACCTATCTGCCCGTCGCAAAACGGCTCTATCATTTTTTCGTTTACGGATTTTTCTTTAATCCAACTGTCTGCTTTCAATCCCATATCAATCCTTAAGAACAAGTTATAATGAAGTATGCTATTATAACACACCTTAAAAGTTTATGCCAAAAAATCAAGGAGATGTTCTGATGAACAAGCAAGATATAAATGTCAAAGAGTTGATACGTATATTTGACAAAAGCAGTATGAGCAAACTCAAAATAACAGAGGGAGACTTCTCTATCGAGATGAAAAAGGGCTCATCAACATACATCAGCAGTGATGAATTGCAAACTTCGGTTATAGAAGTTAAGCCTCAGCAGCATATAGTTCAAAAAGAGACAAACGAACAGGGCGCGCAAGAGGTCAAAAGCAATCTTCCTACTTTCAAATCCCCTATGGTAGGTACATTTTATAAATCCCCCTCACCGGGCGCAGAAGCATTTGTGAAAATCGGCAGCGTAGTTAAAAAAGGACAGCCTATAGCTATTGTTGAGGCTATGAAGATTATGAATGAGATAGATGCCGAGTTTGATTGCAGAATAGTAGATATATTGGTAGAAGACGGTCAGCCTGTCGAATTTGATATGCCGCTGTTTAGCGTGGAGAAAATCTAATGAGCCAAATAAAAAGAATCCTGATAGCCAACCGCGGAGAAATCGCCCTTAGGGCTATAAGAACTATAAAAGAGATGGGTAAACAGGCAATAGCAGTTTACTCTACGGCAGATAAAGACGCTTTGTATCTGCAATACGCAGACGCTTCTATTTGCATAGGCGGAGAGAAATCGTCACAAAGTTATTTGAGCATACCAGCTATCATATCGGCAGCTGAGATAAGCGAGTGTGACGCGATATTTCCGGGATACGGATTTTTGAGCGAAAATCAAAATTTTGTCGAGATTTGCGAGCATCACAAGATAAAATTCATAGGCCCAAGCGCAGACGCCATGATAATGATGAGCGACAAATCAAAAGCAAAGGACGTTATGAAAAAAGCTGGCATCCCCGTAATCCCGGGAAGCGAAGGCGCATTAGTGGACTTGCACGACGCGTATAAAAATGCAGAAGAGATAGGATATCCAGTCATCATCAAAGCAGCAGCGGGCGGCGGCGGACGCGGAATGAGAGTCGTGGATAAAAAAGAGGATTTGGAAAAACTATATCTTGCCGCTGAGAGCGAAGCTATAACGGCATTTGGCGACGGCACGCTGTATATGGAAAAATTCATAAGAAAACCAAGACACATAGAAGTGCAAGTCATGGGAGACAAATATCGAAATGCCATTCATGTAGGAGAGCGCGACTGCTCCATGCAAAGAAGACACCAAAAACTTATAGAAGAGTCGCCTGCGATTTTACTGGATGAAGCCACAAGAAAAAAACTGCACGATACCGCTATACGCGCTACTCAAGCCATTGGCTACGAGGGAGCTGGGACATTTGAATTTTTAGTAGATGAAAATAAAAGTTTTTATTTCATGGAGATGAATACAAGACTTCAAGTAGAACATACCGTGAGCGAAATGGTAAGCGGGCTTGATATAATCGAATGGATGATAAAAGTAGCCGAAGGCGAGAAACTTCCGCCGCAAGAAAATATAAAATTAAAAGGACATTCGATAGAGTGCAGAATCACCGCCGAAGACCCTGTGAAATTTATCCCAAGTCCTGGCAAAATCAGTAAATACATAGCTCCGGGCGGCAGAAATGTACGCATGGATTCGCATGTATATCAAGGCTATGTCGTTCCGCCTCATTATGATTCGATGATAGGTAAGCTTATCGTTTGGGCAGAGGATAGAACGAGAGCTATTGCTAAGATGAAGCAGGCTTTGAGCGAACTTACCGTCGATGGCATAAGCTGCACAAAAGCCTTTCATCAAAAAATGATGGACAATCCTGATTTTGTAAATAACGCTTTCGATACTAACTATCTATCAAACCACTAAATCAATAGGCGCGTTAAATGCGCGCCTTACGGAAGTCTTATTATCGTAATACTCGCTCTTGCTTTTACTGTTTCAAAATACTCTTTTATGATTGTACTCTCCTGTACGGATGAGAGTTTTGTCAAGATGGCATTTTTTACCTGTTCGAACGGGATAACGCTTTTGCCGTTTTTGGCGACCACTACATACGACGCGAACCCATCGCTTGTCTGAACAATAGGCGTACGCTCTCCAACTTCCAGCCTGATAAGCGAAGATATCAGTTTGGGGTCTTCATCTACGCTCGAAATCCTCACGTAAGAGCTTTTTGCCGATGTGTTATCGGTTTGATTGTCGTTATTGAAGACAGCCGCGACATCGTCAGCTTGTGCGCCTTCTATTTTCACGACGTCAAAACTCTCAAATCTTGTAAACTCTATCTGATTATTATTGTAATAAACAAGCAGCCTATCTTCGTCTATATTCTCATATTTACTGCTTAAAATGTACTGATAAAGTCTGTCGCGCTGCATTCTTTGCTTTAGTTCCGACCTGTAAGTATCCGCCGA
>JAITEH010000119.1 GCA_031282125.1 Campylobacteraceae bacterium | reverse complement strand
AATCATCAGCTTGATATTGTGGGAGCTTATCGTTTTATGCCTACGGATAAATTTCAAGATACAAAGATGCTTTACAGCGATACTCTGTTTAATTACAGCGAACAGATGAATGAGATATTGCAGTATGGAGTAGAACTTGGAAGAAGTTTTATACAGCCTAAATACTGGGGTAAGAAAGGATTGGATTATCTATGGCAGGGTATTGGGGCATATATGGCAAGGAATCCTAAGTATAGGTATTTGTTCGGCATAGTATCTATCTCTGCCGCGCTGCCTCCCGAAGCTGTAGAACTGCTCGTGTCATTTTGTCGATTATATTTTGCGCCGTATCAAAATATAGCCGTATCAAAATATCCATACCCTCCTTCGCCTGAAGCTGCGTTCAAAAAATTCATCGGCAACAGTTACGATGAAGATATGCGCACGCTAAAGAGCATGCTTAGCGACATGGGCTGCAGTATCCCAACTCTATATAAACAGTATGCGGAGCTTTGCGAGCAGGGCGGAGTGCAGTTCACGGATTTTGGTATCGACCCTGATTTTAACGACTGCATAGGCGGTCTTGCGCTTGTAGATATATCTATGTTGAAAGATTCGCGCTATAAACGGTACGTTGCGCCGTATTTGTAGTCTATATATCAAAAAGCGTTTTTTGACTCTTTTTGGGCTTTTTGGATGAGATTTTGGTGTGTTTTTGAGCCGTTTTATCGTCAAGCGGCTTTTCATCATTTTGCTCTTCACTCTCTTTCTTGGTGTGTAAAGAGGGTGGTGGCGAAACGTTCTCTTCTTGAGTGTTCAAAGAAGAGATATCAGATGAAGAGGCTTTTTGCGAACTGCTCTCTTTTTTGGCATGCGAAGAGAGTTTGAATTTTAAAAACAGCGCGGTTAAAACCGTCAAGGCAAATAAAACCAAAGCGATATAAAGCAAAGTCTCAAGGATATAGCCCACTACTTGTCCGCCCGCCGTATCTTTGGCGATATCTTCTATCATCAGCGGAACGGTTTTTGGGATGATGGATATGCGAAGCGTATTTACTTCCGGCAAGACGGATATATCAAAAAGTTGTCTGCCCTCAAATGAGATTTTCGTAGTATTTGCGTCGGATTTTACATTGACGCTTTTTATAACTTCCGTATCGAGCGTTTTGGCGAAAGCTTTATCGCTTTTTAACCCCTTAAAAACAAGTATCGTCACACTACCCTCGTCGCGTTTTTCAAAAGAGGCGTTAAAATCGCCGCTAACATGAAGAGTAAGCTCAAAAATACCATCATCGTTTTGTTTGTCGGGGCAGATTATATCGGTGATATTTGCACCAAAACTCAAAGCCATAAGCAGATAGAAGAGTACAAAAACGCGCAATTTTAACTCCACTTGTTGAATTGACAGCCATTGTATAACAGTTTTTCTTTACTTACAATATATCGTATATTAAGAGCCTCTGTTATACAATAATAGGTTTATTACACTTTAAGGATGATGAGTGGAAAGTATAAAAATTTACGGCGCAAGAGAAAATAACTTAAAATCTATCAATCTTGAAATTCCCAAAAACAGATTAATCGTTTTTACGGGTATTTCGGGCAGCGGTAAAAGCACTCTTGCGTTTGATACGTTATATGCAGAAGGACAGAGGCGATACATCGAGTCTTTGTCGTCATACGCAAGAATGTTTTTGGACAAAGTCGGCAAGCCTGATATCGACAAGATAGAGGGGCTTACTCCAGCTATCGCGATAGACCAAAAAACCACAAGTAAAAACCCGCGCTCAACCGTCGGGACGATTACCGAGATATATGATTATTTGAGGCTTTTATACGCAAGAGTGGGGCATCAGCATTGTCATTTGTGCGGCAAAGCTATCTCCAAAATGTCCGCCGCAGACATCATAGAGCAGATTTTAAAACTCCCGCTTGAGGCCAAGCTTGTTATCACCGCGCCTCTTGTGCGAGAGAAAAAAGGAACTTTTGCGGATTTGATAGAGTCTTTGCGCCTCAAAGGATACGTAAGGGCTGTGGTGGACGGCGTCATAGTAAGGCTTGATGAAGAGATAGAGTTGTCAAAGACCAAAAAACACACGATAAAAGTCGTCATAGACCGCGTCGTCATGAGCGAAGAGAACCGCGAGCGCATAGCCTTAAGCGTCGAAAAAGCATTAGCCGAAAGCTATCAAGAGGTAGAAGTTGAGATACTAAACGCCAAAGAGATAGGTTACGAGAAAGAGAATATTCATTTCAGCGAACATTTGGCATGTTTTGACTGCAAGATAAGTTTTAGCCCCTTAGAGCCGCTCTCATTTTCATTTAACTCCCCAAAGGGCGCTTGCAGTGCATGCGACGGTCTTGGCATACGATATACGCTTGACATGAGTAAGATTATAGATGAGGATTTGAGTATAGAAGAGGGGGCGATTAAGCTGCTCTACGGTTTCAATAAAAGCTTTTATTATAAGTTTTTAATGGCATTTTGCGAAAGCGAAAAGATAGACACTTCCGTACCGTTCGGCGAATTGAAAGATTATGAAAAAAAAGCAGTATTGCATGGACGCACGGAAGCGGTTTCATTTTACTGGAAACACCACAAAATCAATAAAATATTTGACGGCGTTATCAAAATAGCATACGACATGATAAAAAGCGAACAGGGATTCGGCGACTACATGAGCGAGAAAGTATGCGACAAATGCGGCGGTTTTAGACTAAATCCCGAATCTTTAGCCGTCAAAGTAGCCGACAAAGGCATCGCCGATATACTCGTCATGCCGATAGAAAAATCTTCCGAATTTTTCTCAAATGAAAACAACTTCAAACACTTAAGTCCAAAAGAGAAAATGATAGCCGCACCCATCATAAAAGAGATAAACGAAAGACTGCGTTTTTTGTACGATGTGGGGCTTGGATATTTGACGCTTGGGCGCGACGCCAGAACCATAAGCGGCGGCGAAGCGCAAAGGATAAGGATAGCCTCGCAAATCGGAAGCGGACTAACAGGCGTTATGTATGTGCTTGACGAGCCCAGCATAGGACTGCATGAAAGAGATACGTTAAAACTCATCAAAACGCTTAGGACTTTGCAGGAAAAGGGCAATACTCTCATAGTTGTCGAACACGATAAAGAGACGATTAAAAATGCGGATTTTATCGTAGATATCGGACCTGCCGCAGGAAAATTCGGCGGAGAGGTGGTATTTGCGGGGACGCTGGAAGAGCTTGAAAAAAGCGGCACTCAAACGGCTATGTATCTAACGGGTCAAAAAATCATAGATTACAGACAAAACAGAGAACAAAAAAAGTGGCTTGAACTTAAAAACGTCAATATCAATAATATCAAAAAACTAAACGTCAAAATCCCGCTTCAAAATTTAGTCGCGGTTACTGGCGTGAGCGGAAGCGGCAAAAGCTCTTTGATACTTCAAACTCTGCTTCCCGTTGCAAAAGAGCTTTTAAATAGAGCCCGAAAGATTAAAAAAGTATCTGGCGTAGAGTGCAACGGCTTAGAACAGCTCGACAAAGTCATATATCTCGACCAAAGTCCGATAGGAAGAACGCCCAGAAGCAATCCCGCGACGTACACAGGGCTCATGGACGACCTTAGAGACCTTTTCGTAAAAACCAAAGAGGCGCAGATTAGAGGTTACAAAGCGGGACGATTTTCATTCAACGTCAAAGGCGGCAGGTGCGAAAAATGCCAAGGAGACGGCGAGATAAAGATAGAGATGCACTTTTTGCCAGATATCATGGTCAAATGCGACGCATGCGGCGGCAAACGCTACAATGCGCAGACTTTGGAGATAAAATACAAAGGCAAATCCATATCCGACGTACTTGACATGAGCGTAGATGAGGCGGCGGGATTTTTCGCAGCCATACCAAAACTCTGCCAGACTTTAAAAACCTTGCAAGACGTTGGACTAGGATACATCACGCTTGGACAAAACGCCACGACTTTGAGCGGCGGCGAAGCGCAAAGGATAAAACTCTCGAAGGAGCTCAGCCGAAAAGATACGGGCAAAACGCTCTATATTTTAGATGAACCCACTACGGGACTTCATTTTGCAGACGTTGATAAACTCGCCAAAGTTTTGCACCATTTAACTTCACTTGGAAATACGATAATAGTCATAGAACACAACATGGATATCATCAAAAATGCCGATTTTGTGATAGACATGGGACCTGAGGGCGGAGATAAAGGCGGCAAAATCGTGGATTGCGCGCCGCCTTTGAAATTGGCCAAAAACTACAAAAAAACAGGCTCATACACGGGTGAATTTTTAGCGGCTGAACTTGGAATATAAAAGAGGTTACATGAAAACGATAACGATCATAGACACATTCGGATTTTTCTTTAGAAGTTACTACGCCCTGACAAATCTCAAAAACTCCAAAGGCGAACCGACGGGACTTTTGACGGGTTTTGCGAACTTCATCCAAACCTCTTTGCGCGAATTTCCGTCTGATTATATGCTCTTTGCGCTGGACAGCAAAGGTAAAACTTTTCGCGAAGAGATAGACCCAAATTATAAAGCAAACAGGTCTGCTCCTCCTGAGGATTTGAAAAAACAGCTTCCAATAGCTATCGACTGGATAAAAAAAATGGGATTTGCCGAATACTCCAAAGACGGTTACGAAGCGGACGACGTCATCGCCTCCATGGTCAAATTTGCCAAAACAAACGATATAAAAGTGCGCATTGTTACTCATGATAAGGATTTGTATCAGCTCATAGACGACGGCAAAGTAGTGATATATGAACCAGTCAAAAAAAGAGAGATAACCGAAAGCGGATGTTTTGAAAAGTTCGGACTGCCGCCTTCCAAAATAAGAGATTATCTATCGTTAGCTGGCGACAGCGCGGATAATATACCCGGTGTCAAAGGTATCGGCGCAGTAGGCGCAAAAAAGCTTTTGGACGAGTTTAACGATTTGCAAAATATCTACAACAATCTGGACAAAGTACGCAATGAACGCATCAGAAACCTCTTAGCAGAGGGAAAAGAGAATGCCTTTATAAGCTGGAGGCTCACTGCGCTTGACGACTCTTTGGACGTATATGAACGGCTTGAAAAGTTCAAACTCCCCTCTTTCCAGCCGCTTTTGGCGATAAGAGACGAGCTTTTGAAAAACGATATGTACTCTATATTGAACCGTTTAGGCGAGACAACTATAAAAAAACAGCAGGAGAAGATGGATTTTGAGCATGTGCTGCTCGATACGAAAGAGAAGCTTTTGCAGGCGATAGAGAGTATCCCGCATGAAGCCGTTGTAGCGTTTGACACTGAGACAAATTCATTAGATTCAAGAAGTGCGGACATAGTAGGATTTTCATTCTGTTTTGAGGAAAACAGAGCTTATTATGCGCCAATCTCGCATTATTATTTGGGAGTCGGCGCGCAAATCGATAAAACAGACGCAAAAGAGGCGTTAAACAGGCTTTTTGCACACAAAATCATCGGGCAAAATCTCAAATTTGACTTGAACGTCGTGGAGTTTAATTTCGGTATAAAAGATATCAAAATTCACGCGGACACTATGATAATGGCGTGGCTTTTGGACTCGGAATCGAGCGTTGGCATGGATTCGCTTGCAAAACGGCTGTTTGGCTACAGTACGATAAAATTTTCCGACGTAGTGGCCAAAAATGCGACATTTGCCAATGTAGAGCTTGACGATGCGTGCAAATATTCAGCAGAAGACGCATGGATAACGCTCAAACTTTACCACAAACTAAAAGAGCTTTTGGAGCCAAATCTTTTGGAACTGGCTAAGAGTATGGAGTTTCCTTTCATAAAAATCCTAAGAGCCATGGAGAATGAAGGCATCGGAGTAGATACGGAATATCTCAAAAAATTGCTCGAAAAAAGCGAAAGCGCGATAAGCGCTCTCACGCGCGAAATTTACGACTTAAGCGGTCAAGAGTTCAACATCAACTCCACACAGCAGATGAGCGCGGTTTTGTTCGGACATTTGGGGCTTGAAGCGTCCAAAAAGACAAAAACAGGCTACAGCACCAACGAAAACGTTTTAAGCGAACTTTTGGACAAACATCCCGTTGTAGAAAAACTTCTTGAGTACAGAGAGCTTTATAAGTTAAAATCCACCTACATAGAGCCGCTTTTAAGGCTTGGACTTGCGAACAAAGCCGCGCGCATACATACAAGTTTTTTGCAGACGGGCACTTCCACGGGGCGTCTTAGCTCAAAAGACCCAAATCTGCAAAATATTCCCGTCAGAACGGAACTTGGCAAAGAGGTCAGAGCGGCATTTATCGCCAAAGAGGGTTATAAACTTGTCGGTATTGATTATTCGCAGATAGAGCTTAGACTGCTGGCGCATTTTAGCCTTGACAGCGCGCTTGTAAACGCTTTTTTGGAAGATAAGGATATACACTTGGCAACGGCGGCAAAACTCTTCGGCGACAGAGCCAAAGAGATGAGAAGCGTCGCCAAAAGTATCAATTTCGGACTTTTATACGGCATGGGAGCGAAAAAACTAGCCTCCACGCTTGGCGTATCGATGAATGAAGCAAAGGGTTATATAGAGAGTTATTTCGCCTCGTTTGCAACCGTGAAAAATTATCTTCTTTTTATAGAAGAGAGTGCGCAAAAAAATGGATTTATCCAGACGCTTTTAGGGCGCAGACGCAATTTTGACTTTGCCTCAGCCTCCGCGCTGACGCTGGCAAATTATAAAAGAGAGGCTGTAAATGCCGTATTTCAAGGCAGCGCGGCGGATTTGATAAAGCTTGCGATGCTAAAGATACACGACACGCTTATAAATGAAAATGCGAAACTGCTCCTGCAAATACACGACGAACTTATATTTGAAGTAAAAGAGGATGACGCTGTGGAATTTTCCAAAAAAGCAAGCGCCATCATGGAAGCCGTTTACAAACTCAATATACCGCTGAAAACTACCGTTAGTATCGGCGATAATTGGGGCGAGCTGAAATAGATTTATGATTTATCGTTTAAATAAGGAGAATTTATCTTTCCCAGACCCAAACGAAGCCGATGAGAACGGGCTGTTGGCTGTGGACGGGGATTTGAACCCCGAGCGGCTTATCTTGGCATATAGAAGCGGTATTTTTCCGTGGCCGTACGAAGAGAAGCTTCTTTGGTTCTCTCCCGACCCAAGAGCCGTTTTGTGTCCCAAAAGCTTTCATCTTGCGCGCTCTTTGAAACGCAGCCTCAAAAGATATGAGATAAAAATCGACGTAAATTTTCCAAAAGTCATCGCCATGTGCGCCGAAAACAGAAAAAAAGGCACATGGATAAATGAGGGAGTGATAAAAGCTTATTGCAGACTGCATGAGCTGGGATTTGCGCACTCTGTAGAGAGTTACGATGAAAACGCAGAACTTGTCGGAGGATTATACGGCGTGTGCATGGGCAAAGTTTTTTGCGGAGAGTCTATGTTTGCTCTGAAAAAAGACGCCTCAAAAGCAGCACTTTATAGACTGTGTCAAATAGCCTTTGAAAAGGACGGATTTATAGATTGTCAAGTCATGAATCCTCATCTCTCTTCCCTTGGAGCGGTAGAGATATCCAGAGAGAAATTTTTGCAGATACTTGCTTTTTTGAGGGATAAACCGCCGATATTTTAATCCGCTCTTTTTTGTCAAGTTTTTTTTATGGTACAATACAAATTTTAAAAAAAGGAGATAAGCATAATGTATCTTTTTACTTCCGAAGTTGTAAGTCCCGGACACCCCGATAAGTGCGCGGATATTATAGCGGATTCGATTGTTGATAAAATATTACAAGCAGACCCAAACGGCAGAGTCGCAAGCGAAGTTTTTGTAGCAGGCAAACATGTGATTATCGGCGGAGAAGTGAACACAAAAGCGCAGTTTAGCAAAAGCGATTATGAGACAATAGCCAAAGAGGCTCTCAAAAAGATAGGTTACGACGGCAAAGGCGCATTCACAAAAGAGCAGAGTCTCCATCCTGACGACGTAAAAGTACAAGTATTATTAAACCAACAATCCCCCGATATCAATCAAGGCGTTGACCAAGAAGACGGAGAGATAGGCGCGGGTGATCAGGGAATCATGTTTGGTTTTGCTTCAAATGAGACAAAAGAGTTTATGCCCGCAGCCATCACTTACGCAAGAGCTATATGCGACAAAGTCTATAAATACGCGCTTTCACACAAAAATGAGCTGGGCGTCGATATCAAAACGCAAGTTACCGTGGATTACGGGCATAAGAGCAATTTTGAAGACAGCAAACCTCAGCATATCCACACTATCGTAGTTTCCGCGCCAAGCGTAGAGAGCTTACCGATAGTTAAAGTACGCGAACTTATCAAAAAACTCATAGACGATGCGGGACTGCCAAAAGAGCTCTATGACCCGCAAAAAAAAGATACCATCATACATATCAATCCGACAGGCAGATATGTTAACCACAGCTCTTTACATGACTCGGGACTTACTGGAAGAAAGCTTATAGTGGACAGCTTCGGCGGATACTCTCCCATAGGCGGCGGAGCGCAGTCAAGCAAGGATTATACAAAAGTAGATAGAAGCGCGCTTTATGCGGCAAGATGGATAGCCAAAAATATCGTAGCGGCAGGTTTGAGCGCAAAATGTATAGTGCAAATCTCATACGCGATAGGCGTAGCGCACCCTATATCTGTGTGCGTAGATACGATGGGCACATTTAATACGCATGTAAACGATGATATTTTATCTGATTTTGTTTTGAAAAATTTTCCATTGACGCCAAAATGGATAACAAAGCAATTCGCCCTTGATAAACCAAGCAAAAAGACATTTCTTTATGCCGATGTAGCCGCGCGCGGACAAGTTGGTCAAAGCGATTATCCATGGGAGAAATTAGACGCAGTGGAACTGTTCAAAGGACTGCTGAAGTAGCAAAATCGGGAAAGCTTAATATATCCTAAGCTTTCCTCCGTCTTGCGTCAAAAGCATAATCTTTGCCATAGACGCCGCGCCCTTTGATATATTGCCCATCTTTTCGGATATATTGATGATTTTTATGCAGTTAGCCGTAAACTCAAACTCTATGATATTCTGCTCTATTTGAGCCAACAGTTCGTCGCACTTTGTCTGTTCCGTTTTAATCATGCGAAATACGCTTTTTATATTGCTGCTGTTTTTTATCAATCCCATCGCCATAGCAAAAGCGTCCACCGAAATCTGAAAAAGCTGTGAGAGATTCTCTTTCAGGGCTATATAGCACTCTTCATTTATGCAATCCGTTATATTTTTGCAAAAATACCTCATGGCATATACAATCTGTATAAGTTCGGCTGTAATTCTTACGTATGACACAAACTCTCTGGCTATTTGGTCGTCTTTGCAAAAGACGGGCATTGCCGAGACTATTTTATTGTTTATGTTGTTTGTGTCTATGTCTATAATTGCCAACTGCTCCATGGAGTCTGCAAATATGGCATAATCGCCGTTTTTTAAACCTTCCGTGATATTTGCAGCCGTTTGTGTTATCATCGTACCTATTCTTACGATATCTCTTATTATTATATTATGCGATTCTGCCGCGCTGTACATACTCTTTCCTTCACTGTTTTCAAAAACAATGTTATAAGAGCAATATCACAAAAAAATATCATGGAACTTGCGATACCCTGTTTTTATGCAAAGTTAAGCATAAATACAGGGCAAAAGAGATTAAAAAAAGTTTTTTGTATTTGTGTCCGCTAAATTAGGCCAAAGAAGTTTTGAGCCTCCAAGCATGTGAAAATGCAGATGCATTACCTCTTGTCCGCTGTCTTTGCCGTTGTTGGTGATGAGTCTGTATCCGCTTTTATCAAGTCCCATCAATTTTGCGACTTCGTGTATAAAAATCGTCATCTCTCCCATGAGTTTCGCATCTACGCTTTGAAAATTTTCAATCTCTTGTTTGGGGATGATGAGTATGTGTATCGGGGCTTTGGGATTTATATCGTGAAACGCCAAAAATCTATCGTTTTCCAGCACTTTGTTGCTGGGCAGCTCGCCGCTGATAATTTTACTAAAAATAGTCACTTTTACTCCTTGTAAAAATTCTTAGGGAAGTATAGACTATTTTTGCTTTAACTCTTTATAATTAAATTTTGAATACAATCATCACTTTAAATCCATTCAGCAAGGCAAGTCATTTGGAAGCATTGGAAAAAAGCATACAAGAGTGCGGCAGTATAAAAGAGCTTGAAAAACTGCGTATTGAAGTTTTCGGCAAAAAAGGTTATTTTACAGCGCAATTCGCAAAGCTCAAAGAGTTAAAAGATGACGAAAAGATAGCGTTCGCCGCCAAAGTCAATGAAGACAAAGGAAGATTTACAGCCCTTATAAATTCAAAAAAAGAGCTGTTGGAAGTCGCGGAAAGAGGCGAGGCTTTGAAAAAAGACGCCGTTGATGTAAGCCTTTATTCGCGCTTGTCCGATGCTGGCGCACTTCATCCTGTGATGAGCACCATGGATAAAATCATAGAATACTTTATATCGCTCAATTTTTCCGTTGAAGACGGACCGCTGGCAGAAGACGATTTCCACAACTTCGAAGCTTTAAATCTGCCCAAATTTCACCCTGCGCGCGATATGCAGGATACGTTTTATTTTAAAGACGGCGCGCTTTTAAGAACGCACACTTCACCCGTGCAGATAAGAACGATGCTCTCGCAAAAACCGCCTATTCGCATGATATGCCCCGGGGCAGTTTTCAGACGCGATTTGGATTTGACGCATACGCCGATGTTTCATCAGATAGAAGGACTTGTCGTAGATAAAAAAGGCGTTGTTTCATTCGCCAATCTCAAATCAATACTTGAAGAGTTTTTAAGATATATGTTCGGAAACGTCGATGTGCGTTTTCGTCCGAGCTTTTTCCCATTCACGGAGCCAAGCGCAGAGGTGGACATAAGCTGTATATTCTGCGGCGGGGCAGGATGTAAAGTGTGCAAAAATACAGGCTGGCTTGAGATTTTGGGCTGCGGCGAAGTAGATCCCAACGTCTTCAAAGCCGTCGGATACAAAGACGTAAGCGGATATGCGTTCGGTCTTGGCATAGAGCGGTTTACCATGCTGCTTTGCGGGGTCGGCGATTTGCGCTCGCTTTTTGAAGGAGATTTACGACTATTGGAGCAATTTAAATGATAATCACAAGAAATTGGCTGCATGAATGGATAAATTTAAGCCATATCAGCACGGACGAACTTTGTAAAACTCTCAATAAAATAGGTCTTGAAGTAGCCTCCGTTGTGTCATACCAAATGCCGCAAGGATGCGTCGCGGGTCTTGTCAAAACGAAAATACAGCACCCAAACGCCGAAAAACTTAGCGTCTGCACAGTCGATGTAGGCTCTGCCGAGCCTCTTCAAATCGTCTGCGGCGCAAAAAACGTGCAAGCAGGTCAATTAGTCCCCATAGCTCTTGTAGGCTGTAAGCTTCCAAGCGGCTTGGAGATAAAAGAAGCCGAACTGCGGGGCGTAAAATCCTGCGGCATGATATGCTCTTCGACAGAGCTTGGCTATCCCAAAACAAACGATGGAATCATGATAATAGAGGGTATTTCTCCAGCACTTGGCACGCCGCTTAATCAAATAGAACAATTTCAAGACGACGCCATAGAGGTAGAACTCACTCCCAACCGCGGGGATTGCCTCAGTATTTACGGTATAGCAAGAGATTTGGGCGCGGTATATAACGCAAAGATTAACCTTCCGCAAGAGAGCGCAGAAGAGAGCGGGCAAATAGGCATAGGACGCGTTTTGAACCTAAACGCGGAAGGCTCTATAGACTCGTCTTTAATCTACGAAGCGGTACGCATACAAGAGTTAAAAGAAGATACGGTCATTGATTTGCGTCTTGCCATAATAGGCATTGGCGCAGGCACTGTTTTGGAGCGATATTTAGCCTATACGACACACTCTACAGGCGTTATCCTAAGAGCTTACGGAACAGATGCGCTCGAAAAAGATAAAGCGGGCAAGGTAACCTTAACAGTCAAAAAAGAGGCAAATGCCCTTGAGAGCGTATGGAGCAAAGAGAGACTCTCATATATAGGCATTTCCCAAGAGAGCTCGTCAAAACCGCAAAACGACGAACTTATCATCATAGAAGCAAGCTGTGCCGACCCAACGCAGATAGCTTTAAGCGGCGCGCGCAATATCAAAGACGCCGACGATGCGCTTTTCAAATCGTTAAGAGGCAGCGAGCCAAATCTTGATTTTGGTATCAATTACTTAAATTTCATTTTAAATAAAAAATCCAAAGCAGGCATTTTGACGGGCACTCAACGAGCAGGCAAAGAAAAAAGCGTACGTCAGATAAGTATAAATTTTAACGATATATACTCCATCATAGGCGCGGAAATAGCCAAAAACGAAATCGTCAAAATATTAAATAAATTAGGATTCAACACTTCATTTAAAATAGACCAAAATGCTGTGATAGTGGAGATACCGCCGTATCGGCGCGATGTTGAGAATATACAAGATATCTGCGAAGAGATAGTAAGGATAGTAGGCATCGACAATATAGCCTCAAAACCGCTGCAATTTACCGAAACAGTCCGTATCAACGATATATCCGAAAACTTCGAAAAAAAGAAATTTTACCGCTACAAAGCCGCCGCCGCAGGCTTTTTTGAAAGCGTACATTATATATTCGGCGACAAGGCCAAGCAGGCATCGTATGGATTTACGTGTTTAGCAGACGAACTTGAGATTGTCAATCCCATAACAAGCGAACTCAATACTTTGCGCACTACATGCGCACTAAACCTCATTCAAGCAGTAAGCGGCAATATAAAAGCGGGGCGCGACGGAGCGAGTCTGTTTGAACTTGGCAAAATCTTTGATAGCAAGCGAAATGAAAAAGTTGTGATGGCATTCATTGCAAGCGGCAAAAGCGAAAAAAGCTCGCCGTCCAATCACGGCAAAAGCGCTGAATTTGATTTTGCTCTGTTTTCACAAAAAATAGCGGCTGTTTTGGGAGATTTTGAGATAATCAAGTCCGAACCTGCCAATAGATTTTACAGCCCGTACGAGTACGGCGAGATAATCATAAACGGCAAAAAGGCGGGTTACATAGCAAGAGTAGGCGTCGAGGGCGAATATGATTTGGGACGCACGTATATATGCGAAGTGGATTTTGAAACTCTGCCATACGGTCGCAAGAGAGCTAAAGTTTACTCCAAACTGCCAAACGTTTCAAGGGATTTGAGCCTGCTTGTGCCAAAAGAGCTGCCCTACACAAAAGTAGCGCAATGCCTCAAAAACGGCGCGCCAAAAGAGTTAAAAACATTCTATCCGATAGACCTTTACAAAGACGATTCGCTGGGCGGCAACAACAGCCTTACAGTCACGCTTGTTTTTGAGCCTGAAGAGAAGACTTTCACAGAACAGGAGATAAACGGCTTTTTGGAGCAGATATTAAAAACTCTGCACCAAGAATTGCAAATCAGCGTAAGATGAGTATTTTAAAGATAGAAAAAGCTAAAGCTTTCGATGAAGTCATAACCGATATAGCCTCAGACAAATCAATATCGCATAGATGCGCGATATTTTCGCTTTTAAGCGACAAAACTTCGGTTATCAGAAATTATCTGCAGGCAGAAGATACGCTTTGCACGCTAAATATCGTCCGATCATTGGGCGCAAAAATAGACAATGAAGAGGGCGTTTTGTGTATCTCTCCGCCCTCAAAAATCATCGAACCCCCTCTAGTGCTTGACTGCGGCAACAGCGGAACTGCTATGCGGTTATTGATGGGATTTTTGAGTAGTGCGGACGGATTTTTTGTTTTGCACGGCGACAAATATCTGGCAAGCCGCCCCATGAAGAGAGTCTCACAGCCTCTAAAAGAGATAGGCGCAGATATAGACGGCAGGAACAACGGCGATTTATCGCCGATTTGTATCAGAGGCGCAAAACTAAAACCGTTTGATTATAAAAGCCGCATTGCCTCGGCTCAAGTAAAAAGCGCATTGATTTTGAGCGCGCTGAATGCAGATGCGCCAAGCTTTTTTACTGAACCAGAACTTAGCCGCGACCATACTGAGAGAATGCTAAAAGGCATGGGCGTCGATATAGGATATGAAAATGGCAAAATCATCATTCATCCGCCCAAAAAACCGCTCTCTCCTCTAGATATCACCGTACCTGCCGACCCTTCGAGCGCATTTTTCTTCGCAGTTGCCGCCGCGATTATCCCAGACTCTAAAGTGGTTTTAAAAAATATGCTTTTAAATAAAACGCGCATAGAGGCTTTTAAAGTCTTACAGCGGATGGGAACGCTCATAGAGTTTGTGCAAAAAGAGGATAAATACGAGAGTATCGGCGATATCATAGTGCGGTATGCACCGTTAAAAGCCGTAGAAGTCAGCGAAAATATCTCATGGCTTATAGACGAACTCCCCGCTCTTTCCATAGCTTTTGCCGTTGCTTCTGGTACAAGCAGCGTCAAAAACGCAAAAGAGCTTAGAGTAAAAGAGAGCGACAGGATAAGCGCAGTCGTTAAAAATTTAAAACTTTGCGGCATTAATGCGGATGAGCGCGAAGATGGATACGATATAGAAGGCGGCACGCTCAAAAAGGCTCGATTTAACAGCTTCGGCGACCACAGAATCGCCATGAGTTTTGCTATAGCTTCGCTTTTGTGCGGTGGAGAGATAATCGACACAGAGTGCATAAACACGTCGTTTCCAAATTTTATCGATATTTTAAAAAGACTGGTGAGAGTTGAATGATACAGATAAAATTAGCCAGAAATTACGGTTTTTGTTTTGGCGTCAAAAGAGCCATCAAAATAGCCGAAAATGCCCCCGGAGCCTCTACAATAGGACCTTTGATACACAATAACGAAGAGATTTTGAGATTAAAAAATAATTTTAACGTAAGCACTCTAAACAGCGTCGAAGAGGCGCATGACATCAAAAAAGCGATTATTCGTACGCACGGTATCCAAAAAGAGGATTTGGAGGCTTTGAAGAGGTTAAATATAGAGATTATAAACGCCACCTGCCCGTTTGTTACAAAACCGCAAAAAATTTGCGAAGAGATGAGCGCGCAAGGCTATACGATAATCATCTTCGGCGACAAAAATCACCCAGAAGTTAAAAGCGTCAAAAGTTACAGCATACATGATAACGTTCATGTAGTGTTAAATATCGAAGATTTGGACGGGATAGATTTCACAAACAAAATCGCCCTTGTATCGCAAACAACGCGAAATGCCGATGAATTTCTAAAAATTGCGGATTTTTTGATTATATCCTGTAAAGAAGTGAGAGTTTTTAACACTATCTGCAACGCTACTTTTGAAAACCAAGATGCGGCGCGCGAGTTGGCAAGACAGTCTGACATTGTCATAGTTATCGGCGGAAAAAACTCTTCAAACACGAAACAATTATATAGAATTGTTAAAGAATATTGCAAAGACAGTTTTCTTGTGGAAAACGACAAAGAGCTGAATTTTTCGTGGTTTACGGGCAAAAAAATATGCGGCATAACAGCTGGGGCTTCAACGCCTGATTGGATTATTGAAAAAATTATTGAAAAAATCAGAGAAATTAAAGTATAATATTAACTTTGATTCCGTTTTAGTTTTACCAAAGCGAATAAAAATCACACCAAAAAAGGAAAAGAATGGCAAAAGAGGTGAACAATAATGTTCAAGACAGCACCAAGGATACGGCAGAATTCGTAGAGGATATAGATTTTGCAACTATGCTGGAGGAGTTTGAGTCAGGCAAAGAAGTGGACAATGAAGTAACCGTGGACGGCGTCATTGTCGAGATTAAAGACGATGTAACGTTAGTTGACGTCGGCAAAAAAAGCGACGGAAGACTCTACACTTCCGAGATTAGAGATGCCGAGGGTAACCTTACTCACAAAGTAGGCGACGTTATAAAAGTTGTCATAACAGGATTTAGAAACGAAAAACCAATAGTTTCTCACAAAAAAGCTATTAAAAAAGAGAAAGTAAAAGCTTTCATAGATAACTTTAACGAGAGTGAAAATATTCTGTTTGATGCAAAAGTCGTAGGCAAAAACAAAGGCGGCCTTATCGTTGAAAACAGCGATGGCGTAGAGTTTTTCCTGCCCCGTTCGCAAGTAGCGGTCAGAGACCCGCAAACATTGAGCGGCAAAACTATCAAAGTTTCTGTTTTGAAAGTAGATAAAGAGAACGAATCTATCATAGTTTCAAGAAAAAAACCGTTAGATGAAGAGCGAAAAAGACGAAAAGACGTTATCCAAGAGTTGATGGAAAAAGATGAAGCCATAGAGGGTGTGGTTAAGAGAATTACAACTTACGGTATGTTTGTGGATGTCGGCGGAGCAGACGGACTTGTGCATTACAGCGAGATAAGCTACAAAGGTCCTGTGAATCCGAGCTCATTTTATAAAGAGGGCGATAGAGTTCTGGTAAAAGCTATCGGTTACGACAAAGAGAAAAGACATCTTTCGTTGTCCATCAAGCTAGCGCAGCCTGACCCTTGGAAAGAGATAGAAGACCAACTTGTTGAAAAAGACGTTATACAAGTAACTGTCAGCAATATAGAACCTTACGGCGCATTTGTCGATTTGGGCAACGATGTTGAAGGCTTTTTGCATATTTCCGAAATCTCATGGGACAAAAATATCAAACATCCCAAAGATTATATCAGCGAAGGTCAGCAGATAGACGTTGAAGTTATAGAGATAGACATAAAAGGCAGACGTCTTCGCGTATCTTTGAAAAACGTACTCCCAAAACCATTTGACGATTTTATCAAAACTCACAAAGTCGGCGATATCATAAAAGGCACCGTAACGACATTGACAAACTTCGGAGCATTCATGAAAATCGGCACCATAGAGGGATTGCTGCACAATGAAGACGCTTCATGGAACAGAAACGACAGATGCAAAGAGTTGTTTAAAGAGGGCGACGAGGTTGAAGTCAAAATCATCAAGATAGATACCGAAAATGAGAAAATCTCATTAAGCCGCAAAGAGCTTCAAGAAAGTCCGATACAAAAGTACGCTAAAAAATTCGGCAGTGCGGACGTAGTAAACGGCAAAATCCTTGATATAAAAGATTTCGGTCTGTTTGTAGAGCTTCAAGACGGCGTGGACGCGCTTATACGCAAAGAGGACTTTGGCAGTCTTAACGTTGACGAATTGAAAGTAGGAGACGAGATAGAAGCAGCCATAGTCTTTATAGACGAAAAGAAAAATCGCATACGCCTATCCGTAAAAAGACTCTCCAAAATCAAAGAGCGCGAAACTTTAAGCAAGATAAACAAAGATGATAAAATGACTTTAGGTGATATTATAAAAGACCAGCTAAAATAGAGTTACGCCAAAAGCCGCTGTGAGACATTTCCAAAGCGGCTTTTATATGCAAAAAAGATTTCAAAAGGTTGTTTCAGTGAAGCAAAAAAAGATTGTTGTATGTGATACTATTCACGAAAAAGGCTTTGAGCTTTTAAAAAAAGAGAGTGATATCATAGTGATTGATGCGACTGCAGTCGCAAAAGATAGTCTGGGTGAATTTTTAAAAGATGCCGACGTAGCTATCACAAGAAGTCCTACCGATGTGGATAATAAGTTTTTAGACGCCGCCAAAAAATTAAATGCGGTAGTACGTGCAGGCGTTGGCGTGGATAATGTGGATTTGGACGAATGCAGCAAAAAAGGTGTGATTGCTATGAACGTCCCGACCGCAAACACAATAGCCGCCGTAGAGCTTACCATGACGCATATATTATCAACGGCGCGAAGTTTTCCTTACGCGCACAATGCATTAAAGCAAGATAGAACATGGAAGCGTGAAAAATGGTACGGCATCGAACTGTTTGGTAAAAAACTAGGCGTCATAGGATTTGGCAATATAGGAAGCCGCGTAGCTGTGCGCGCCAAAGCTTTTGGCATGGACATCGTAGCGTACGACCCATATATCCAAAGCAATAAAGTAACTGATTTTGGCATGACATATACGGAAAATTTTGACGATATTTTAGCATGTGATTTTATCACTATCCATACACCAAAAACAAAAGAGACTATCAATATAATAGGCAAAGCCGAAATCGCCAAAATGAAAAAGGGCGTAAGGCTCATCAATGTAGCGCGCGGCGGACTATATAATGAAGAGGCTCTCGTCGAGGGCTTAAAAAGCGGTCATGTAGCTTTTGCAGGCATCGACGTATTTTCAAAAGAGCCCGCTTTGGATAATCCTCTTTTAGACCTTGACAATGTCACGGTAACGCCGCATCTTGGCGCAAATACTTTAGAGTCTCAAGAGAAGATAGCTATCGCCGCCGCAGAAGCCGCGATATTGGCCGCAAGGGGCGTGAGTTATCCTAATGCGCTCAATCTTCCTATTAAAACTGAAGATTTGCCCGACTCCGTAGCGCCGTATCTTGAGCTGGTGCAAAAGATAAGCTTTTTGGCCGCGCAGATATATAAACGACCGATTTTAGGCATTCATATAGAGGGCGAAGGAACGGTCAGCGAACATGTAGATTCACTATTGACTTTTGCGATTGTCGGGGCATTAAAAGAGTCTTTGGGAGATAATATCAATTACGTAAATGCTGCTTATGTGGCTGCCAAGACGAAAATAGACACAAGCTCCAAAGTCCTGCCTGCCAGCGGTTACAGCAATAAAGTAACGGTTAAAATCTCAACCGATAAAGGCGTTGCGCAGGTAAGCGGCACGGTATTTGGCGAAGATGAACAAAGAATCGTAGATATCAACGGCTTTAAGACCGATTTTAAGCCAAAAGGCAAAATGATAATATTTAAAAATAGAGACGTACCTGGCGTTATCGCGTCTATAAGTACGCTTTTGGCGCAAAACAGTATCAACATAGCCGATTTTCGCTTAGGACGTGGAAGCGATGGACTGGCGCTTGCAGTTATACTAATAGACCAAGTCATCACCAAAGAGCTTCTAGCAAAACTAAACGAGCTTCCAAATTGTATTTGGGCGCAAAGCGTAAACATATAAATTAACAGGAGAAAAAAGTGGCTTCATACTCAATGGGCGATTTAAAAAAAGGGTTAAAGATAGAGTTGGACGGCGTACCATATAAAATAGTGGAATATCAGCATGTAAAACCCGGAAAAGGGCCTGCGTTTGTAAGGGCTAAGATTAAGTCTTTCATAAACGGTAAAGTCATAGAGAAGACTTTTCATGCAGGCGACAAGTGTGAACAGCCCAACCTCATGCAAAAGACGATGCAATATCTTTACGACGACGGCGAAAATCTGCAATTCATGGACACTGCTACATACGAGCAGGTCGCGATATCCGAAGAGCAGATGGGGGATTTGCTCAAATGGATACTTGACGGCATGACGGTAGAAGTGCTTTTCCACAACAATATCGCCATAGACGTTGAAATCCCTCAAGTAGTTGAGTATAAGATAAAAGACACTCCGCCAAACTTCAAAGGCGACACGCAAGGCGGCAGAAAACCTGCCACTTTAGAAAGCGGCGCGGTTATACAAGTACCGTTTCATGTGCTTGAAGGCGATACCGTAAGAGTAGATACGGTACGCGGAGAGTACTTGGAGAAAGTTAAATAAGCCTATCGGCTAAAATGTCCTTCCCATTGTAAATTCAAAGCTGCTTAGCCTATCGCCGGACTCTTTAACAAGAGGTCTGGCGAAGATGAATTGTATCGGACCCATCGGAGATATCCACTCTAACGCCGCTCCTGCCGAAGCGCGCTGCTCATCAAACTCCTCATTGCCTATCGCGCCGTAATCAACAAACAATGCGCCGCGCATCTTTATCCTCTCCACCATAGGAAAACTAAGTTCTACGGAGTTCAAAAACGATATTTTACCGCCGATAAGCGCGCCATCTGCATTTTTTGGAGAAATGGAGCTGCTATCAAAGCCTCTCAATGAACCAACGCCGCCAAGATAGAGTTTTTCGTTGTACGGCAGATAACCAACCTCCTCTATCCAGCCAAACTGCGCTTTATATCTAAGTATCAAATCATACCCTATCGCATCTTCCAATCCGTAAAATGCGGCAAATCTCGTCGTACTTTTCATGAACTCCTGATCTCCGCCAAGTCCTGCAAATTCAAAAGAGGTGCTTGCAGATACGCCGCGTCTTGGCAGATAATAATCGTCTGTGTTGTTAAATGAGAGGCTTGGCGTAATAGAGCTTTTGAGAGCTTTTTCCAAATAATTGCTTGTGTCTTTATTGTGTTTTATATCGTTCTTTAATGCCGCGCTGATATCGCTAAGCTCCGAAGTCTCGTACGTATATCTGACAGACGCCGATATATAGCGTCCCAGTCTGCGTCCAAGCGACATATAAAAACCGCTTGTCAGCTCATCATAATCATAATAGTCATAATCTTTTCTATAAATGCTTCCGCCAAGACTGTAAGCAGAGTCAAAAATGCGCGGATTTGCCATGGATATAGAGCCCGACAACTCTCTATCCGAACGCTCTACATTCACCGACGTACTTACGCCGCTTCCTAAAAGATTATTTTCGGAGACATAAGCGTTTATCAAGAACCCGTCGCTTGAACCGTATCCTATACCGCCGCCTATCGTTCCCGTTTGTCTCTCTTTTACTTCGACCACCAAATCTATCTCGTCTTTAGAAACTCTCTCTTCTTTGATAGTTACATCTTCAAAATATCCCGTTCTTCTAAGCGCATCTCTTGAATCTCTCAAATCCGTTCTATTGTACAAATCTTTTGGAGCCAAAAACACGTCTCGGCGTATAACTCTATCTATCGTTACGGAGTTGCCCATGATACGTACGTCTCTTATATAGACTTTATCTGCAGGCGTTACGGTATAGATGATGTCCACGATATTATTTTGCGCGTCTTTCTTGATATCAGGATAGACTTTAACATAAGCGTAACCAAGGTCGGCTACCATATCTTCAAGTTTTTTGGCATCTCTTCTTAGTTTGACTATATCGAACGTATCTTTACCTTGCAGCGCAAAATCTTTTTTTACCTTTTCGATATTTATAAGACTATCAGGGATAATTATCTCGGTACTGCCTACTTTATACTTTTCACCTTCATCGACTTTGTACTCCAATTTGGCATTGTAGTTATCAAAAGATACTCTCAAATACGGCGCGCTGACATTCGCGTCCAAGTAACCGTATTTATAATATATATCGCGGATTTTCGAAGCGTCTTGTTCTAATTCGAAAAGATTTACTTTGCCGTCGTTTCTGCCCCACATCCACCCCATGAATTCGCGCTCTTTATTGGCGATAGAGGGTTCAAAATCACTATAATCCAATTTATCCGCGCCATGTACATCTACACTTTTAATGATGATATTCTCACCGCGGTTAATTTTAAACTTTACCTCTATACTTTGCTCATTGAAACGGTTCGTCTCCACATCTACTACAGTATCAAAAAAACCTTTCAACTCATAAAATTTCTTTATCTGTTCTTTGGCAAACTCTATCTTGCTGAAGTCGTATATTTCGCCCTTTTTAACGTTTGAAAAAGAGTTGACAGACTCCTTGTCGCTATCGCCGATGCCTTCTATATCCACTTTCGCGATAATCGGCTTCTCTCTAAGATGTATAGTAAGGACTCCGTCTTCCTCTTCTATCCAGATATCTTCAAAATATTGCTGTCTAAATAGAGTCTTCACGGCGTTATCAACCGTATCTATATCTATTTGCTGCCCCACTTTTAGTCCTGTCATCTCCAAAGCCGTCTCGGGCGAGAGATACAGTAATCCTTCAAATTTTATATCATTTATCTGCTTAGCGCACAGCATATTGCCTAAAGCAGTGATGCAGGCGACAGAGAGTAAAACTTTTTTCATAAAAATATCCGTAAACAAAATTTTGCAAAATAAAGTAGGTATAATACCATTTTAATAATAAATATTCAAAGTTTTAAAGGATATATATTGACAGCTGGGATTATAGGACTTGG
>JAITEH010000020.1 GCA_031282125.1 Campylobacteraceae bacterium | reverse complement strand
TAATACGGAATAGCTTTGCTGTAACTTTGCTGGACGCCCTCTCCCATCTCGTACATATAAGCTAAAGCGGCGCAGCCTTTATAATTTCCCAAATCGCAGGCTTTTTTAGCGTACGGGAGCGCCTGCTCATAATCTTTATCTTCATGAGCGTAATAAGAAAAGTTGTAACACGAATATCTGTCGTTGCCCGTATCGCAGCCTATCTTAAACTGCTCTTTAGCGGCGGTGACATCACCGATTTTCAGCGCGGCTTGACCCGCGTTGTAATTTTCGTTGTACAAAAAACACCCGCTGAAAGAAATCGCGATAACCAAAGATAAAACCGTTTTTTTCATATTATCAATCCTTTAACCCATATCTATCTTGCGCGCTGTCATCAATTTCTCAAAAAATATCGCTCTCGCCCGTATATTTTATCTCCATGTTAGCCGCCTGCTCTTTCAAAACTCTTTTCAATACTTTACCCGTAGCATTTTTGGGCAGCTCTTTTGAAAAGAAAACATGTTTTGGGATTTTAAAATTAGCAAGATGCTGTTTTAGATATTTTTTGATTTGCAGTTCATTCATGGGTTCTGTTACATCGTCTTTGAACTGTATGAACGCCACGACGTCTTCATCTCCAAGCTCGCTTTTTTTGCCTATCACGGCGGCGGTTTCTATGTCGTTTATCTGATACAAAATCTCTTCTATTTCGCGCGGATAAATATTTATACCTTTGGAGATTATCAAATCTTTCTTTCTGTCCACGATAAATAAAAATCCATCCTCATCAAGTCTTCCCAAATCCCCCGTTCTGACCCATCCGTTGATTAACGTATCGGCTGTGGCTTCGGGTTTATTTAGGTAGCCTCTCATGGCGCAGTCGCCTTTGACTATTATCTCGCCCACTTCGCCCAAAGGCAGTTCCATCATATCTTCATCTACTATTTTTATCTCGTATCCAGGAAGTGCTGGACCAACGGAGAGCGGTTTTTGTTTTTCGAGTCTGTTTACCGCAACGGCGGGAGAACACTCGCTAAGTCCGTAACCCTCAAGCAAAACGCCGCGTTTGAATTTTTTGCCGAAATCAATAAGCGATTTTTCGCTCAAAGGCGCGCTGCCTGAAATGAAAAGCCTGATTTTGTGAAACCACATAAAATACCATGGGATTTTTGCTTTTATGAGCGCATTATACACGGTAGGCACGCCCAAAAATATCGTTACTCTTTTTAAAAGCGTCTGTTTTAGGATATTTGAAAATGGAAAAACAGACTTTACTACGACGACGGACGAAGCAAAATAGATAGGCAAAAGCACCATTATCGTAAGCGTGAAGGTGTGAAACATAGGCAGATACACGATAAATCTGTCGTTTGCCTCTATCTTGAAAGCGATTTTCGCCGCGACCATGTTCGAGAGCATGTTGCGGTAACTTAACATCGCGCCTTTTGGTTTGCCTGTAGTGCCTGAAGTATAGACTATGCAGGCGATATCGTCGATATCGGGCTTTTTGAGCAGTTTATAAGTGTTTTTTTGGCTGCTCATGATGGTTTTATAATCTAAATTTTTATCATCATAATGTTCATACGAGTCCGTCCAGACGATAGCTTCTATCTTTGTAGAGTTCAGCAGTTTTTTCGTCTCTTTTGCATAAGCGGAAGAGGAGAATAACAGTTTTGCGCCGCAGTCGTTTAGTATATGCTCAAACTCTTCGCGTTTCAAAAATGTATTGATAGGCACGCTTATCGCGCCGATCTTTGAAAGGGCTAGCAAAGAGATGATAAACTCTTCGCTGTTGGCGACTATGATAGCCGCTGTATCGCCCGCACGTATGCCAAATTCGTATAAAAAATCAGCTAACTTATCTGTTTTTTGTTTCAGCTTAAGGTTGCTGATTTTTTGCTTGTCTATAAAGAGCAAGATTTTTCTGGGATTCTCTTTGGCGTTATGCTCCACCATTTCGTAAAAATTATGAAAGTTATATCCAAGCATTTTTAAAACCTGTATTTAAATGACATATTCACAAGATGCGCGCCGCCGTCGGTGAATTTGCCGTCAACACCGTACTTGTTGCTGCTTCCTATCTCTCGCTCTTTTTTATCTGAAAAGAGGTATGCCATGCCAATGTTTATATCATCGTTTACTTTGTACTCAAAGCCTGCGGCGTAATTTCTAGAGTCGGCATCAGGCAGCTCGAATGCCAAATATTTCTTAGGCGCAGGAGTTCTGTCTATCGCAAAACCTGCCATCAGTTTTAAATTGTCCGTTGCACGGTGTGTAACGCCAAGTCTGTAAGTGTTGGAATCTCTCCAATTTTTGTCCTTTGGAGCGCCAAAACCACTTAAAATTGTGCCTGTTGGAGATGTACCGCCCTCTTCAGGGAAATTAAAATCTATCTGTTTAAATGCCGACCAGTAAACTCTCTCATATACAAATTCGGCTGTTGTTTTTTGAAAAAATGTGTAAGCTGCCGCTAAACTAAGCACTGCTGGAAGCGGAACTTTAACGCTAGCGTCGTCATCGTAACGCCAACTTCCATATGTTAGTTTCGCATTTCCCTCTATTGATAGATTGACTTTTGAGCGGTATGTCGCGGCAAGTTTTAACTCATCTGTCGGTCTTACGGAAAGAGCTAAATTGTATCCGAAATCAAATGAATCACCCTCCATATCCATTGCAGTGGGTGGAGTTCCTGCAGGATTATCGCTTGTTACTTCACCTGTACTGTAAACGGCTCTCGCGCCAAAACCAAAAGATAGATAATCATTTACTTTATATGCCGCTGTAGGATTTGCCTCTATAATCCTTAAAGAGAATTTTTTCGCTGCTGCCGCTTGATATGCCGTATCCCATCTTTTCGCAAGTCCGCCAGGAACTGCTACAGAAAAACCAAATCTCCAATTATCATGATACGCAGGAGTTACAAAATGAAAAAGCGGGGCGACGATATTTTCAGCTTTTGACTCGCCGTTGCGGGAAGCGTTTGTATTGTCAGTATAAGTCATTTTCGGCAGATTTACATACGTAAGAAAAAGTTGAACTTCACTTTTGTTTGCATCTAAAAACGCCATATT
>JAITEH010000013.1 GCA_031282125.1 Campylobacteraceae bacterium | reverse complement strand
TCTTCAAAAAAGCCGTTTTGTTCGAGTTTTGCTTTTTGAGCAAGATACTCTCTCTCATGTTCGGCTTCGACTTTGGCTATCGCTCTGAAAAGTCTTGCAAGCGCGCTGTAGCCCTCTTCTTTGGCTATTGCCTCAAACTCAGGATACATTGTCGAGTATTCGTATTTTTCACCTTCCGCGCCGTAAATTAGATTTTTAGCCGTGGTGTCTAATTCGAAACCGTGGATTAGTTGGTTGTACTCTTTGTACTCTGCTCTTGCGTGCCACATCTCATTGAGCGCGGCTTCTCTGAAGTGAGCTGCGATTTGATGCAAGCCCTCTTTTTGAGCTACTTCCGCAAACAAATCATATTTATTTCGCGCCATAGATTCGCCCGCAAATGCCTTCATGAGATTGACTGCTGTTAAATTTTTAGTGATGCACTCCATCTCTTTACCACAGCATACAAGCGTTCCGCCGCCAACATTTTGTACTTCTACTTCGTTACCGCACTCGTTACAGCGGTATGTTTCATATTTTCTCATATATTCTCCTTTATAATGGATAATTATTATTACATAATTATCTTTATTTCTTGATTAAAGTGATAAAAAAGTAATGCGTTAAATATATGGCAAAATATAGCTGCAAAAACTGCCCTGCTATCGGTCTCAATGCCATAAGATAAAATATAAAACAGATAAATATGAGCTTTGGTCTGATTCGTTCTACCAACTCTGCAATCTCTTTTTCACCGACGATATTTGAAGCCGCATCAAAAACTAAAAGTTTATAAAAAAGATAAAAAAGCACAGCGCTGAATACAAAAGTATTTATGATGGGTACAAGCATCAGCGGGATACTCAAAAGTAGTAAAAGCAAAAATTTCAGTATTATAAAAAGTGTGATTTTAAGTGTTTTTGGCGTGCTGACAGGGCGCAGTTCGTACTGGCTGTAGTATTTTTCATGAAGCGTTTTGACTACTGTCGGTGTCAAAAATCCAAGGGCAAGCACGCCGATGACGACGCCAAACGTCACAACCAAAAATGTGCCTAAAAAATAGACCAAAACAGCCAAAATATAATGAACAACGGCAAAACTTAGTATTTTTGCCAAAATCGGATAATCTTCTTCGAGTCCCGCCGCGCCGTCTGCCGTCGCTTCTTGCAATATATCCAAAACTTCGCTGGCACCCAAAAGCATGAGACAAAACAGAACAGCAAGCGCTATCAAAAGCGGAGCGAAAGAGAGCAATAAAAACTTTTTGGAAAAAAAATCATTAATACTTCGTGAGAAAATATCTATATGATTCATTTCGCTTTTTTGTAAGCCTCTTCGAGTTTTTTGTATATCTCGTTTACGTCGTGCAGACCGCTTTTTAATATCTCAAGCATAACGGTATTGTCCTCTTTGCCGCCCCAGACTTTCTTGTAAGAGCCGTCTTTGTAGCCGTTGTTTTGACGGAAGCGGTTGAGAACATTTTTGGCTATATAGTATTGGTACAATAAAGACAGATTGATACCGCATTTTAAGGAGAGTGCGAAATACTCCACAAGCATTGGGTCAAACTGCGCGTAGCCTTTGGCGGTTGATTTGTGGATAATAACTTCGATATCGTTGATAATCTCAAACGGATTTGCCGCTTTTATATTGAAAGGGTCGGAGCAAAACTCTTTGAAACCATGCATTTTTTCTATATCTTCGACTATCGTATCTATATCGCCTAAATTATTATGTTTGTAGTATTCCAAAATGAGGCTCATGATAAAGTGCCATATATCGACTATCTCTACACGGACATTTTCCCAATCTATCGGTTTGTTTAAATCTTTCCAGTGTTTCCATTGAAAACTATCTATAAGTTCGGCGCACTCCATGTAAATACATCTGCGCCAATTTATGATATTGCCTGTTTTTGTATATCCGTTCTCCCAGCCCTGCCCGTTTGTCTCTTCATTTAAAGAGCGCTGGAGTTTGAACATCGCCTCAAGTTCTTCTCTATTTGTCATTTTTCACTTATCCTAAATTTTAAATTTAAAATTATATCAACTTTTTGTAACACAATAAACTTACTGTTTTTGCTTATCGCTAAAGTATTCAAAAGCCGTTTTCACAAAAGGGTGCTCCATGAGCTGCTGTTTTTCTTGCATCTGCTCTTCCCTAGCTTGCATCTGTTTAGCCGCTTCGGCTTTTCTTTGCGCCTCTTTTGCCTCTTCTTCCGCCCTCGCCTCTTCTTCTTTAGTTTTACCTATGTGGTTTACGACAAGCTCTGTATTGATGCCAAAAATATCCCAAGTAAATTGCTTGATGATGGCATATCCCGTTCTGATAATCTTCCTGTCGCCGTTCATCGCATGAGAGTTTAGGTAAAGCTTGCTCTCTTTAAACTCCAAAAATTCGATATTTTTTTCAAAACACTCGCCAAGCTCCATACTTCTATCCGTAAGTTTAGCTATGAGATTTTGAAATTTATCCGTGTCGTTTTTCACAGGACTTTGGACAAAAGTTTGCGGCAAAGCGGGAGCTGGCTTTTTGTCTTCATGCGAAAACTCTATCTTTTCGCTCTCGATAGAGTCTATCAAATCGTCTATCTTGTCGATATTCAAAACTTCCATCATTTTGAAAAACAACAAAGCCAACACAAAACCGTTTTCGGGATTTAGGTACAAAAGACCTTTTGCTTCACTCAAGACTCTAAAAAACCACTCGCATCGGCGCATTGTGAATTTCGAATCATCTTGATTGAAATACCTGTCTTTGAGATAAGATATCATCTCGTCTATAACAACGCCGCATTCGTAACTGTTGAGCTCTTTTATAAACTCAAGCGCTCTTTTTCTATCGCCGTTCATGATACATGCAAATATCTCTTTTATCTGTTCTGGGTCAAGAAGTCCAAGCATGGAAGCCACTGATGAGGGCGTGAGGTCGCTTTTTGAAAAGATAATGGCTTGGTCAAGAAGCGTCAAAGTATCGCGAAGCGAACCGTTTCCTGCGCGCGCTATGATATCCAGCGCGTCTTTGTCGTATTTTATGCCTTCAAGATTTAAAATATGTTCCAAGTGCTTCACGGTATCGTCGCGCGAAATCTGCTTAAAGCGAAAATGCTGTGTGCGCGAGAGTATCGTAGCGGGAAGTTTCATGGGGTCTGTCGTAGCAAGGATAAATTTTATAAATTCGGGCGGCTCTTCAAGCGTCTTCAAAAGCGCGTTAAAAGCTTCGCGCGTGAGCATGTGAACTTCGTCTATGATAAATACTTTAAATCTCGCGGTTGTGGGTTTGTATCTGGTTTTTTCGATGAGCTCTCTTATATCGTCGATTTTACGCGAGCTTGCCGCATCCATCTCTATGATATCCATGTGTCTGTTTTCGTTTGCCATAATGCAGTTGGGGCAGACTTCACAAGGGTTTTTTGTAGGACCGTTATCGCATACTAAAGCTTTTGCAAATATCCTTGCCGTTGATGTTTTGCCGCTTCCTCTGAGTCCTGAAAATAGATAGGCGTGGGATAGGCGATTTTGCGAAAGCGCTGATGAGAGCGTAGTAACAATAGCGTCTTGTCCTATTAATTTGTCAAAATTTGAAGGTCTATATTTTAAAGCCAAAACCTGCGACACAAAAAACTCCTAAATAATTTAAAAGTAGATTCTACTATTTGTTTGATTAAAAAGAGAACATTTTTGAAGGTCAGATTTGGCGTTTACAATAATATATTTCCGAAGAGAACAAAGTCTCTTCGGAAAATCAGTTTAAAAAATCCAATCGTAAGCTACGTTGGTAATCCAAGGTATGCCGACAAGTAGATATACGGCTATATAAAATACGCCGAAAATGCAGCCAAGACGCCAGAAATCCGCCGTCTTAACGTATCCGCTCGCAAACCACACAGGGCTGTGTCCCGTTCCGTACGGAGTTAAAACACCCATGATACCCATAGGAAGTACCATAAGTAGAGTAGCAAGCTTTAAGTCCATGCCAGGAATCGTTCCTGCCATCGTGATAAATACAGCAAGCAGCGCAGTTACATGAGCTGTGCCTGAGGCAAAAAAGTAATGGATAAAATAGAAAAGCAACACAAGTCCTATCATCGCGGCCATAGGTGAAAAACCAGTTAGATATCCGCCTGTGATACTTGTAACCCAATCCAAAAATCCGACATTTTTAAGTCCTGCCGCCATCGTTACAAGCGTACCGAACCAGACCAAAACATTCCATGCAGGCTTGTTGCCTAGAAAATCGTTCCATGAGATTATCTTGCATGCAAGCATTGCGATGATTACCATGATAGCCGTAGTGGTCGCATTTACTCCGAAAAATCCGCTTCCTATCCACAAAACAAGCGCACAAACGGATATGGTTATCATAAATATCTCTTTTAAAGATATTTTGCCGATTTTTTCAGCCTCTTGCTTTGCCCAATCTACCACTTGAGTAGAGCCTTTGATTTCAGGCGGATAGACAAAATATGCCAAAAGAGGGGTTGCTATAAAAAGTATAATACTTACAGGCAAGAAAGCTATCAGCCATCCGCCCCAATCTACGACAGTAACGCCGGATTTTGCGGCAACTTCCAACGCTAATGGGTTTGGAGCTTGTCCTGTGAGGAAAATAGAGCTTGACACGCAGGTCGTCGCCAAAGCGCACCATGCAAGGTATGCTCCTATCTTTCTTGAGTCTTTATCAGGATAACTTCCAAACATCGGCGGAATCGACGTGATAATAGGATAAAGCGTTCCACCGCTTCTTGCGGCATTGCTTGGAATGAACGGCGCAAGAATACCATCTGTGATTGCTATAGCGTATCCAAGACCAAGCGTTGATTTGCCGAGCTTCTTGACTAAAAGAAGAGCGATGCGCTTACCAAGTCCTGAATTCTGGTATCCTATACCTATCATGAATGCGGCAAAAATCAACCAGACTGTTTTGTTTGCAAAACCTGTCAAAGCCCAGTTTATCATAGCATCGGCACTAGCGTTTTTAGCTCCCGAACCAGCAGGTCCTACCCTGAAAAGCACAGCCAATGTAATGCCTATAAAGCCGATTAACGCGGCAGGGATAGGCTCCAAAATCAACCCTACAATGACTCCGACAAAAATACTAAAGTAAGTCCAAGTATTTAAACTAATACCTTCAGGCGTTGGCAATATAAAAACTATAATACCAATAAGAAT
>JAITEH010000135.1 GCA_031282125.1 Campylobacteraceae bacterium | reverse complement strand
TATCTCATGTTTTGTTGATAATTTCACTATTGTTCCTCAAAAATAAGATAAAATTTTATCATAAGAAACAGATAAATTGAGCTCATTAACTTATATTAATGCAAAAATTAGTATAATTCGCTCTTTTATTGCGTTTGGCAAAAAACTTATTTTAAGGAAGAATTGATGAAAAAATTGATTGTAGGCGCATTGGCGCTTCTTGTTGCGGCTAACATGAATGCCGCTGTTATAGCTACTGTTAACGGTCAGGAGATAACAGATGAAGAGGCAAATGCTTTGCTTCGTCAAGTGACTGGAGGAGTCGGCGGAAGATATGAAAGTCTTAACGATGAGTATAAAAAACAGGTCATAGATCAATTAGTCGAAAGAAAACTTTTAGTAAGTCACGCTGTTAAAAGCGGTATTGAGAAAGACTCCAAATATATAAAAACACTTGCACAGGCAAAGAGTGATATAGCTCTTAATATCTGGATAGAAAAAGAGTTCGATAAACTCAAAATAACAGACGCTCAAGTCAAACAATATTATGATGAAAATACCGATAAATTCCCTTTGAAGCCCGAATCATGGGCAGTAAGCCATATCTTGGTAAAAGATGAGGCTACGGCGAAAAAGATTATTAAAGAGCTTAACAATAGTAAAGATTTACCTGCTAAATTTGCAGAAGCCGTACAAAAATACTCTGAAGATAATGCTTCCAAAGCAACCAACGGTTCTGTAGGCATTGTAACAAAACAGACGCAGTTTGTAAAAGAGTTCTTGGATGCGACATTTGCGATGAAAAAAGGCGACTTGTCAAAAACTCCCGTTAAAACAGTACATGGCTTCCATATCCTATACATTACAGACAAAATACCAGAGAGCAAATACACCTTTGAAGAGATTAAAGACGAGCTTACCAATAATGTTGTGAAGAGAGTAGAGTTCCAAAAAAGCCTCGAATCTCAAGTACAAAAGTTAAAAGATAAAGCTAAAATAGAGATTAAATAACCAAAAAAGAGACTGAATGAAAGCGGTTGAAATTGTAGGAAACGGAGTTATCAGCGGCGACAAAGTCGGCAAACTTTTTGAATTTGCAAAAGCAAATGAGTTTGCCATTCCCGCTGTTAACGTTGTAGGCAGTGATTCGATAAATGCGGCTTTGGAAGCGGCAAAAGCCGTAAATTCTCCGATAATTATCCAGTTTTCAAATGGCGGCGGCGAGTTCATGGCGGGCAAAGGCTTAGGCACTTCTGATGCCGCCGTTCTTGGCACTATCTCAGGCGCGCAGCATATTCATCTGTTGGCCAAAGCTTACGGTATCCCCGTGATACTTCACACAGACCATGCGGCAAGAAAGCTTCTTCCGTGGATTGACGCTTTGTTGGATGCGGGCGAAGAGTTTTATAAAACTCACAAAAAACCTCTTTTTAGCTCTCACATGCTGGATTTATCAGAAGAGCCGCTTACTCAAAATATAGCTACATGTGCGAAGTATT
This sequence comes from Campylobacteraceae bacterium, assembly GCA_031282125.1. Lineage (GTDB taxonomy): Bacteria > Campylobacterota > Campylobacteria > Campylobacterales > Campylobacteraceae > JAIRKW01. The sequence goes on along the minus strand of JAITEH010000135.1, from coordinate 2,534 downwards.
TGGAGCGCATGAGTAAAATCGGCATGACGCTTGAGATAGAGATAGGCGTAACGGGCGGCGAAGAAGACGGTGTAGATAATACGGGCGTCGATAACGCTCTGCTTTACACTCAGCCAAAAGATGTGGCATATGCCTATGAAGAGTTGAAAAAAATCAGCGATAACTTTACTATCGCGGCGTCGTTTGGAAATGTTCACGGCGTTTATAAACCGGGAAACGTTGTGCTGACTCCAAAGATTTTGGGCAACTCTCAAAAGTATATAAGAGAAAAATTTAACCTTAACGCGCAAAAACCTGTGAATTTTGTCTTTCATGGAGGCTCTGGTTCTACTTTGGCAGAGATAAGAGAGGCTGTAAGTTACGGTGTTGTTAAGATGAATATAGACACAGACACGCAGTGGGCGTTTTGGGACGGCGTACGCGGATATGCCGATAAAAACAGAGCATATTTGCAAGGTCAGCTTGGAAATCCCGAAGGCGAAGATAAACCTAATAAAAAATATTATGACCCCAGAAAATGGCTTAGAGAGGGTCAAAAAAGTATGGCAGAGCGTCTGAAAATAGCATTTTCAGACCTTAACTGTATAAATAGAAACTAAAATTTACACACAAAGAGACCCTCTTTGTGTGTAAACTCCTCATGTAAACACAATCTATATCTATATACTCTATTATTGCAAGCGAAGCAATCCAGAAAAAATATCAAACATTCAAATATATTCGCAATTAATAATTCCGTCATTCCAGCAATAACCAAACGACAAGCCTTTAGGAAAAACGCACATCTCCCAAAACTCCGTCATTCCCGCGCAGGCGGGAATCCAAAAGAAAAACAAAAAATATTAAAATGCAAAAACTTCATTTTATATGTAAAAAGTGAAATGATAAAATAATTTTTATTCTCTGTGTCATTGCGAGGAATGAAATGACGAAGCAATCCAGAATATTTTTTCAAATCCTTTTTATTTCGCAAAGTCTAAAGCCTTTGCGACCATCTTTCTTGACCAAGCAAGAAAGAGGCAAAGAACTTGCCACGCGGTTGTATCGTCCTTGTGGGATACCCTCGTATTTTTAATTTTGCTCGGGCGTTGCGGGACTCAGTTGTTGTTTACAACAACTTCAAACAAGTCCTCACGCTTTATCCTCGCAAAATCAAAAAACTTGCGCGACACTATGCGTGGGTTTAGGGACTAATTATTACTACATTGCTACGCCGATTTCATCGGCTTGCAATGACAAAATAGGAAGCGAAATATCTTTGTTTTTCTTTTTGGATTCCCACCTACGCGGGAATGACGGAATTGCGGGATATGCGCTTATTTCGTAAGCTTATCATCCATGAGTAACAAAAAACAATAAAAAGGCTGTTTTGTGGTTTGGGTTTTACTTTGAAGCATAGAGAATCAAGAAAATTTGTATTATTTTTATTTCATTATCGCAAGAAATATTTTCTTTGATTATTGCAGATCATTCTAAAAGAATAAGAGTTTATAAGGGCGACAAAGCGCCCTTATATATGAAAAACTTCTTCTGTTTTTTTAGAAAGCAAGAAAGCCTAAACCATCAGCGAAGTTCAAAACTGATATACCAAATAGATTTCCGCCTACGATACCGTCAACTCTGCTGTCTCCGTAAGCTCGTCCATGTAAAAATGTAGCGACAACAGTTCCGAGGCGAAGACGTCCGACTACGCCACCGACATAATCGCCGCCGTGAATTCTTCCATAAACAAACGCAGCAGTTACGGTGCTAAGCGTAGAGTGTCCTACAACGCCGCCGACATAATCACCTGTTGTTGTAATATCTCCCTTAGAGAAAGTAGCAGTTACTGTGCCAAGATCAAGATCTCCAACAACTCCAGCGACATAATCGCCCGTTGCTTCAACATCAACCGTAGAGAATGTAGCCGTTATCGTGCCGATATTAAGATCTCCTACGATACCTGCGACATAATTAGTACCTACAACTTTATCTCCAGTAACGCTTACTGCAGTTACCGTACTGCGAGCGGCATGTCCTACAAGAGCGCCGACATAATCGTGACCTTCAACAGTGTTGATGTTAAGTCTAAGAGCTATAATATTAGCGCCTTGTGCATAGCCGAACAATCCGACATAATCACTGCTAGACCTATTGATAGTCAAGCCCTTAATCGATTTGGCCTTTCCGTTAAGTCTGCCCGTGAACGGCTTGCTTTTAGTGCCGATAGGTTCCCAATTTATGCCGCTTAAGTCTAAGCTATCTCCAAGTACATATCTGCCGTCCAAATCATTTGAGATATTCTTTAAGTCGGATACACTGTTTATCTCTTTAACGCTGCTGACAGCAAAAAATGCAAGATCCGAGTCAACTACATAAGCTTCTTCAGCCGCTTCATCTGAATTGACAGGATACCAAACATTAGAAGAGGCAAGTTCGGATGGGTTTATCACCTCTCCGCCATTAACCGTCTCCACCTTTACTAAATTCAGATCTTCGTCATAAAACGAGACCTCATGGACAGCATAATCAACGACTGTGATTACGGCTACATC
>JAITEH010000130.1 GCA_031282125.1 Campylobacteraceae bacterium | reverse complement strand
TTACACTATGAAACATGCAAAAATCTATTTTTGAAATTTTAAAAAACAAAAAAACAGCAAGTTAATGATGCTTAAAATAGCGCTGTATTCTTAGCGCTATTTCTGTTTTAAGCGCTTCTATTTTTTATCTTAAAAAGCACGAATTTGAAGAACAGCGTACCGATGATAGCTGCTATAAGAGAGCTTATCATGATGGATAGTTTTGCCTCTTCCAAAAGCGCGCCATCAAATGTAAGAGTTGCGATAAAGATAGACATCGTAAATCCGATACCGCCCAAAAATCCCGCTCCCAGTATATGAAGCCACGAAAGCGAATCAGGCTTCTTCGCCATGCCAAATTTCTCGGAAAGAAAGGTAAAAAGAAAAATGCCAGCAGGTTTTCCTGCGATGAGACCTATCATAACGCCAAGCGTGATATCATTCAAGGCAAACTCTCCGCCGATTGTAACTCCGGCATTTGCAAACGCAAACACAGGCATTATAAAATACGCGCTCAAAGGATTTAGCGTGTGCTCCATTTTGATTAATGGACTGCTTGCGATATTATCGACCCTCAAAGGTATCATGAAAGCAAGCAAAACGCCCGATATCGTCGCATGTATGCCGCTGTGATGCACAAAATACCACAAAGCTATACCGACAACAACATATACAAAGATATTTTTCACGCCGTATCTATTGAGTACGAACAGCACAACCATTGTTCCTGCCGCCGCCAAAATATACGACCAGATAACATTGCCTGAGTAAAACAGAGCTATCACTACTATAGCGCCCAAATCGTCCGCTACGGCTAAAGTTACCAAAAAGATTTTGAGCTCCAGCGGCACGCGTTTGCCAAGCAGCATCAAAACGCCAAGCGCAAAGGCTATATCGGTCGCCATCGGGATACCAAAACCATGCACATACTCGCCGCCCATGTTAAAGCTAAAATATATGCAAATAGGTATAATCATACCGCCAAATGCCGCGACAATCGGAAACGACGCTTTTTTCACAGAAGCAAGATTGCCTATAATCATCTCTTTTTTTATCTCAAGTCCGATAGAGAGGAAAAATATCGCCATCAAAACGTCATTTACCCATCCTTGCATCGTCAAAGCCGCTCTAAATTCGCCGAAAACCACCCCAAACGAGCTTTGCCAAAAATCGTGATATATGCCGCTGATACCGTCTATATTTGCCGCGATTAACGCTAAAATAGTCGTAAACAGAAGCAGTATACCGCCAAAACTCTCAAGCTGTATAAACTCTTTTATAAGATTCAACGCTTTAGCGCTTGTTACCTGCAATCGTCTTCTCATAACTCTACCTTTTCAAAAAAACAGATAATATCATATTTTCGCACAAAACGCCCTCACCTCTTTATCTATCATAAATAGTTCATCAAGGCTTGACGCATGCGTATTCTCAAACTCTTTTACTGCCTTTAACGCATAAGGGACTATGTCGGTAAAAGGTATTTTATTGTCCAAAAAAAGCTTCACCGCAACTTCATTTGCGGCGTTCAGCACAACTCCCAAATATGATTTTCGCAGCAACAACTCCCGAAGCTGCCACGCAGGATAACGCGCCAAATCTATATCGCGAAACTCTATATTTTTTATCTCCAAGAGATTGACGGGAGAAAGTATCTGCTCATCTGTTTCGCCCAAAAGCGCAAAAGCGATAGGAAGCTTCATGTCCGCATTCGCCAAATGCGCCGTCATACTGCCGTCGGTGAATTGCAAAAGAGCGTGAATGATTGATTTTGTTTCGATAATGGCGTCTATCTCATGGGAGTCAAAAAGCCAGCGCGCTTCCAAAATCTCAAACAGTTTATTGACCATTGTAGCACTATCTATCGTTATTTTTTTGCCCATCTGCCAATTCGGATGATTTAATGCCTCTTCTATTTTGGCGTATTTTAGTTTATCAAGAGAGACGTCGCGGAAAGCTCCTCCGCTTGCGGTCAAAATAAACTTTGCTGGTTTTCGTCCGCCAAGCAGATACCAAAGTCCGAAATGCTCGCTGTCTATCGGAACAATGCGCGAAATGTCTAGAAATTCTCCCGCGATTACCAACGACTCTTTGTTAGCGAGTGCTACTTTATAGCCTTTCTCAAGAGCTTTTAAGGTGGGGGCAAGTCCTGCCATGCCAACAAGCGCATTTACCAAAACCGCGCCTTCTTCGTACGCGGCGTCTATCATCTCCAAAATGCCGTTAGACCCGCCAAATACGTTAGGGTGATTTACTTCATGCTTTTTTGTCTCATCGCCTATCGCGACAAACTTCGGCGAAAACTCCTCTATTTGTCGGTTTAAAAGTTCGCTGTTTTTGTTGGCACACAAAGCGTCCACTTTGAGTCCGAACTTCTTGGCGATGAAAAGAGTATTGCGCCCGATAGAACCCGTAGAGCCTAAAACTACCATTACTTGAGGGTTTTTAGTATATCTTCAAGCACTTGTATGGTGGCTGTATTGATGTTGTCGGGAACTGTAACTGAAAATAGATTTAAAAGTATCACCATTACAACCGCACCGAAGAGATATCCGTCGGCTCTGTCAAGCATTCCGCCGTGACCGGGAAGTATATTGCCGCTATCCTTGATGCCTGCGCTTCTTTTTAGATAACTTTCGAACAAATCCCCAAAAATAGAAGCCCCAGAGACAAGCAGCGATATAAAAAGAGCAGTGAAGAAACTTACGTCTATGATGATGCCAACTATCACGCCAAGCAATATGCCCGCAATCAATCCCGAATAAACGCCCTCCAAAGTCTTCTTCGGAGATATAGGTGAAAACGGCGTTGAGCCTATCGTTTTGCCTGCGTAAAAAGCAGCCGTATCCGTGATACCCACGATAAACACAAGCCACACAAGGTATTTCATGCCAAAATCCTGAGGCAAAGAAAGGATAAAAAGCATGGGCGCCAGCGGATATAAAAGCGGAAACAGGGATTTATAATTTACATTGTTTCTAAACACCATAGAACTCACAGCCAGTACCAAAAGTCCGAAAACAATCATCTGCGGATGTACACAAAAATATGCCAATATCCATGCGGCGGCGGCGAAAATATATATCATCAACGGTTCTTCAATCTT
>JAITEH010000029.1 GCA_031282125.1 Campylobacteraceae bacterium | reverse complement strand
CCGTATCGTCCAAAGCGTCGTGCGGAGCAAATTAATTTAGGGGGCATTCATGAAACCGATAGAGAGTGAGAAGAAATTCAAAAAATACGCGGCCAAGATAAAAAGCATAGACGGTTACCGCAATCCTATAGGTTTTGGCATAGCAAGAGTGGATAGAGGACAACTGCATAATGAAAAGATTTTGCAGGCGACTTTTCCCGTAGTAAACTGGAAAGAAAATTACGACTCTGCCGCCGCGTTTATCGGTGCTTTATTAGAGAGCGAAGTTGAAGTTGATTTTAGCGGAAGCGAATTTGTCTGCGACGTGAAAAAAAGATTTGTAAAAAATGCCGTGAGTATTTTCGACGCGTACTTGAAAAACGCGTACGGCGACAACCACCGCAACGTGCAGGTCATAAAAAATCTTCATCTAATAGCACAAGACGAGGGATTGGAAAATAATTTCAGGATAGTTTTTCTTTTTGACGACGCACAGTGCAAATCCGTCGAAAGCGTCTATCTGAAACTTTACGCGCTCTCTTTGGGCAAAGCCCCACTGCGCTCGCTCAACCTCAATGGTATATTCGGCGTTTTGGAAAATGTCGCATGGTCTGTGAATGTGCCAATCGAACTTGAGTGGTTAAGAATCAACGAAATAGAGATGAAATTGGACGGTTCATATCCGTTTATAAGCTCAATCGATAAATTTCCGCGTCTTTTACAGCATGTTATCCCTGAAGAAAACGTACGCATCATGGACGCTTCGAAAGTTAGAATGGGCGCATATCTGGCAAAAGGAACTGCTTTGATGCCTGGAGCTAGCTACATTAACTTTAACGCTGGAACTACTGGTGCAGTCATGGTAGAAGGACGTATAAGCTCATCTGTTATCGTCGGAGAGGGAAGCGATATCGGCGGCGGGGCAAGCATACTGGGAGTGCTTAGCGGCACAAGCGGCAATGCAGTATCTATCGGCAAAAACACGCTGCTTGGCGCGAATTCCGTTACAGGCGTGCCGCTTGGCGACGGTTGCATTGTGGATGCAGGCGTTGCGGTATTAGAAGGTACAAAAGTATCTGTTTCAAAAGAGCAGTTGAAATTGATCCTTGAGATAAATCCGAAATTTAAATTTAAGCAAAAAGAGAGTGAGGGCGGATATATATTTAAAGCCATAGAGTTGGCTGGACTAAACGGTCTGCACTTTAGAAGAGACAGCCAAACAGGCGCAATGACAGTCAGCAGGTCAAATAGAAAAGTGGTTTTGAACGCTGATTTGCATTAATTTTTCGGCTCTGTGTAAACAGAGTCGAAAAATTTTAATATACAGTATATATCTTAAGATACATGTACGTTGCTAATTTATATTGGCAAGTTCAAGCGATAAACTGCCATGCCATATAAATATGATATTGAAATCATTTTTATATTTTTTTATCAAAATTTATTGATATTTCAAGTTCATTTTTGCCTGCAAGCAATAAATTTTCAGTGAATTTATCCAGATATTCCGATGTCTTACCTATTTTATGATAATTGGCAAGAACAAGAGCGTCTCTAAAATATTTGGAATGCTCTTTAAATAAGGAATTATCTACCTCAAAGCCCAATATCCGAAAATATTTTATTGCAAAAACCGCTATAGTTCTTGTATTGCCCTCTCCAAAAGGGTGTATCTGCCAAATGTTAGATATGAAATTCATTGCGTTAAATACTTTTGTTCTTTTATCTAAAACATTATAATCAAGCTTGCTCTCTTTTGTAAAGTCATATTCTAAAGTATCATTTATCATTCCAAAATCATCATAAAAAACAGTATCTCCATCCAGTACATCTTCTTTTTTCGTAATATTATAATGCCTAAATTTACCAACTGGTATATTTGCAGGCAATGTATCTGTAAAAAGATATTTGTGTATGCCAAGAAGAGTAGCAGGAGAGAATTTAAACCCGTTTCTGGACAAAAGTTCGGCTGCTCTCAAGGATACAATGTCAGCTTCCATTGTTGATCGCTCTTGTGAGTTTTCATAATATGATTTGATGTTGTTTTCAATATCGGCATATTCTATCTTGTTTTCAATGTGCTGCTGTGCTTGCTTTTTCATATAATCTGACGGTTCGAGGTTATCTACTTTTTGAAGTCCGAAAGCCGTATCCCATATATCGCTTTTTTGTTTTTGACTATACTGATTTTGGACTATATCGTAGTTGGTTTCATTCATTGCTATTCACCGTCTTTATTTTTTACTTCGGCTTTATCGGATTGCTCTTTTTTTGGAAAATCAACACCATCTATGCAATTGTCATAAATGAACTGCATTATTTTTTCATTGCTGTCGGCTGTATAATACTCAGATAAAAGTACGAAAAAATCATTCAAGTTTTCGGGAGACACTGTAATAATACCGCAGCCGTTTTCAATCATAATTTTATTTGCTATCATCATTGCCGTTCTTTTATTTCCGTCCCAAAACAGTTGAGACCTCATCCCCCAAAGCATCACTCTTATCGCTCGTACTGTTGGATTTTCTATTGACAACAATTGCTTCAGAGACAAATTTATATCATCTTCATTTGGAATAGGCGGGATATAATCTGTTCCTGTTATATACACTCTACCCGTTCTAAGTTCTCCCCATGAGAGAGCTTCACCTCTTGCTATTTCATTATGTATTTTTTTGATAAATTCCAAATCTAATTTATCGTTTATATTGTCGATAAGGTATTGCCAAGCATGTTTTAGGTTGATTACAACTTCCACAGTATGAATATCTGCTTTTGTAAGTATTGCTCGTTCGTATATTGTATATGTCTCGGGAAATGTTATATTTAATCCCTCTAACCTTGCGCTTTTATATATATAATCTACAATGTTTCGTTTTGCCCAAAATATATTCTCTTCTAAAGTCATATTGTATTTGTTTGTAAGCTTCATATTAATCTCCTGCATTTCAATACAACTCTTGTTTTGATTCAAAAAGCATAACAGCTTTACAAATTTTCATAAGAAAATTTGTAAAGCAATAAATGTTCCTTTTATCTACTTCTTTTCCAACGCCACTACGCCGTTTGTGGCAGTTTGTATCACTTGGTCGCCTGTTTTAAATATATCTTCGCTGATTTTGAATATATCTTTTTTCTTGGATTTGTTCGGATAATCTATCTGGCTTAAAATATGGCGTATCGTATTGAGCCGCGCCTTTTTTTTGTTGTCGGAGTAGACAATCGCCCATGGGCACTCTCTCGTGTGAGACGCCAAAAACATCGAGTATTCGGCTAAAGTATATTGATCCCAGAAATCCTGCGCTTTTTCATCTATCGGGGAGAGCTTGAAATGTTTCAAAGGATCATGTTTGCGACTTTCAAAACGCCTTTTTTGCTCCTCTTTTGTAACGGAGAAGTAAAATTTAAATATCTTCACGCCCGAACCTGCTATAAGCGATTCAAATTTTGGCACCTCTATCAGAAAGTCTTGATACTCCTCTTTTGTGCAAAATCCCATTACGGGCTCTACTCCAGCGCGGTTGTACCATGAACGGTCGAAAAACACTATCTCGCCAGCTGAAGGCAAATGCTCCACATATCTTTGAAAATACCACTGCGTGCGCTCTTTGTCGGAAGGTTTTTCAAGAGCTACAACGCGCGCACCTCTTGGATTGATATGTTCGGTGATGGTTTTTATCGTGCCGCCTTTGCCTGCCGCGTCGCGTCCTTCAAATATGACAAGTATTCTGAGTCCGCTCTCTTTGACATATTTTTGCAGTTTCAAAAGCTCTATTTGAAGCTCTTTTACTCTCTTTTCATAATCAAGTTTACTTTTTTTTACCCAAATCTGCACAAAACCGTCTTTTTCTTCAAGTTTTGGCTCTTTGCATGACTTCTCTTTTTTTGCTTTAGGCTCTTCTACGATATTCTCCTGCGGGATGTTTTCCTGCGCCGTTTTTTCTTTAGATTTTTTACTCATACTCGCCCCTTGCTATCAAAAAAATTTCCTTAATCATAACCTACAAAGGCTTAATATGCCGTTTATTAACATTGGGTAAAATTATCCAATCAATTTTTAAGGTTTTAGTGTTGAAAAATTTTTTTCTGATTATATTGCTGTTATCTGCTTCGCTTTTTTCGCAGCAGATGAAGATAATCCCTCCCGAAGAGGCCTTTAGCGTAGAATTTGAAGAAAAAAACGATTATATTATCATCAAAATAGAGATGGCTGAAGGCATCTACATGCTTGCCGACAAATTTGCCGTAGAAGTTATCTCGCCCAAAAAACTAAATCTCACAGACACGCTCTCTTTGCAAAAGAGTGAAATTTTCAAAGAGCAGAATGTATATTTTAACTCTTTTGAGACGGCTATTTCAAAAGAGTATCTGCGCTTCAATAAAATAAGCGGCAAAGTAGGCTTAAGGGTGGATTATCAAGGCTGTGCGGGCGGCGGCATTATCTGCTATCCGCCGATGAACGCGGTCTATCATACAAATATTTCAAGAGGTACTATCTCAGAGCAGAGCGGCATTGCCAATATGCTTCAAAACAGCAGTTTTTTCGCCGCGCTTTTGAGCTTTTTCGGATTTGGACTACTGCTCTCTTTGACGCCATGCACTTTCCCGATGATACCGATACTCTCGTCCATCATAGCCAAACAGTCAAAACGCAGTATGACGCTGAAAAAAGGGTTTTGGCTGTCGTTTGTGTATGTGTTTTGCATGTCGCTTGCATACATGATAGCAGGTATCGCGGCTGGAGTTTTCGGCGCAAATATGCAGGCTTATCTGCAAAATCCATGGGCGATAGGTATCTTTAGCGCGGTATTTGTCCTCTTGTCGCTGTCCATGTTCGGAGTGTATAGATTTCAACTGCCCTCT
>JAITEH010000021.1 GCA_031282125.1 Campylobacteraceae bacterium | reverse complement strand
AGGGATTTTGCAAATCCGTTCAAATGAGCATAAAGGGTTAAATACCCGCCCTCATGAGCGACTTTAACGGTTTTGCCGTATCCGTTCAGGCTGCCTACAAAAGTTACTTTGCCGTCTCCTGCGGCTTTTACTTGAGTTCCGATAGGCGCGGCATAGTCTATGCCGTAATGAGCGCGGTATTTTTTCAAGACAGGATGCCAGCGTTTAAGTGTAAACGGAGAGGAGATACGCGTGTATTTGAGCGGCGTCATCAAAAAGAAACCCTCTATCTCCGTGCCTTCGTTATTATAATATCTTCCTTTAGGTTCATAATAAAATACATACTCTTTTTTAGAGCCTGTATCTACCATGGCGGCTTTTATCGAAGGGTGTACGAATTGCGAGCCAAGTCTTATTTTCTCTTTGTATAAAATAACCAAATCAGCTCCTGCTCTTAGTCTTTTAAAATCCACGCTGCCTTGAAATGAATTGACAAATTCATTTGCTAAAAGCGTATTATTTGTGAGCGTGATAATATCTTGATAAGGTGAAAGCTGAAGATTAAATACAAGCTCTCTTTCGCTTTCCTGATACGCGGCTGGAGTGAATTGCATAGTATAATTATCATCTTTTTCTTTATATATATGCAGCTGCAATTCACCGCCGCCGACAGGAATCAATATCTGTTTTATATCTCCCTCGTTACTGCGCAAAAGATAGTATTTCGTGCCTGCGTATATCTCAGCCGCCATCTCTTTATCTTCCACGTCAAGCGTATAATATAGTGAAAACGGCAGCGAGTTTTTTTCTAAAAACATTAGGAATGTTTCGCCCTTTTCCCAGTAATACTCCTCCGCTCTTGAACCAAAAGCCAAGCTCATTAGAAGAGTAACCAAAAGGATAATACGTATCATAATCTGCGCCTTATTTTAAACTTTAAATAAAAACAAAAATTTTATCTTATTTTTTCTTATATTTTTATGTTGTATGTCAAGTTGTTAATATTTTTTAAAAGCAATTAGAGTATAATCACCCATAAATTTTTTTGAAAAAAGGCGCGTTTTGCTAAAAAGAGTGATTATATTTTTATCCTTAACTATAACATTTCTCTTAGGCGCGTACGACAAACCGCTTTTCGAAGAGTATGAGACCACACTTACGACAGTAGATAAAACAAGGGCTATCATAGACGATTCCGCATCCATAGTAGTAGGTTCAAGCGGCATCGTACTGCATACTTTTGAAAATCAAGAAAGCATGATAATAGCAAGAGCTGCCGTCATAAGTAAAGACGGCAAAAAAGCCGTTTTGGAGCTTATACCGTTTGACGCGCTTACTCAAAGTAATTTCCCGCAGATATCTATCGAGCCTCAAGTTGGACATACTGTTATATTAAATTACCTTTACGGACGCTCTCTTATCGTAACTCCAAATTATGAGTCATTCAAAAAGATAACAGACTTTTTTATAGATATAGAGTGGATACATCCTGATATAACCGCGGCATTTTTAGCCAAAAGATATATCCCAAATCCCGACAGAAAACGCTTTAGAGAGATGTGCAGTATCAACATGACGGGACTCATAGCTTTTAACATGAACAATATGGGATATTTTGTAGATTGCATCTCATTTAAAGTCGTAAAAGCTTTCAAAATGCCTCTTGAAAGCGATAAAACAATCCTGCCGTTTTACAGCCGCATATCCGAACATATCGGAACATATCCGATTAGTTTGGGCACAAGAGAGATTACAGATTATAACGAATACTACAGGCATCTTTTGGGTGTAAAATGATAGATACTCCGCATATCAAGGCTTTAGCCGATATAGTCGGAACCGAAAATATCTACACCGACAAAGCCCATCTCATCGCATACTCATACGACGCTACAAGAACAAGATATGAGCCTGACTGCGTTGTGTTTCCAAGAGACGAAAAAGATGTTAGCGGGATTTTACGCTACTGCAACGAACATAAACTAATAATCATCCCAAGAGGTGCTGGAAGCGGATTTACGGGCGGGAGCTTAAGCGTCAAAGGCGGGATTATCTTAGCTTTTGAAAAACATATGAATAAAATCCTCGAAATCGACATGGATAATATGGTAGCCGTAGTACAGCCCGGCGTTATCAATATGGATTTGCAAAAGAGCGTCGAAGCAAAAGGACTTTTTTATCCACCAGATCCAGCCAGCGAAGAGCACTCCACGATAGGCGGCAACGTCAGCGAAAACGCAGGCGGCATGAGAGCGGCAAAATACGGCATTACAAAAGATTATGTCATGGCTTTGCGCGCAGTTTTGCCAAACGGAGAGATAATTAGAGCTGGGAAACGTACGATTAAAGACGTGGCTGGTTATAACATCGCGGGTATTTTGATAGCTTCAGAGGGTACGCTTGCGGTAATCACCGAGATAACAGTCAAACTCGTAACCAAACCAAAATTTACAAAAACAGCTTTTGGAGTTTTTCCAAGTGTCAGGCACGCTATGGACGCAGTTTACAAAACTTTTGCAAGAGGCATAACGCCAGTTGCTATGGAGTTTTTAGACAATCTCAGCATAAAAGCTGTGGAGCAGAGATTTAAAAAAGGACTTCCGACGGATGCTGGCGCGATACTCATCACAGATGTGGACGCCGCCGCGCAAAATCTTTTAGATGAGCAGATGGAAGAGATAAAAGAGGTGTTCGGGGCAAACTGGTGCAGTGAATTTAAAATAGCCAAAAATGAAAATGAAGCGAAAGATTTGTGGTTTGCCAGACGCAACTGTTCGCAAAGCATCACGATTTACGGAAGCAAAAAATTGAACGAAGACGTTACCGTGCCGCGCAGTAAACTGCCCGAACTTCTTGATGAAATCAGCGAAATATCCAAAAAATACAATATGCCGATTCCATGTTTTGGGCATACAGGGGATGGCAACGTCCACACAAACGTTATGGTGGACGGCAGTAATAAAGAGCAGTTGGAGCTTGGACACAAAGCCATCGAAGAGATATTTAAAGCGGCTATAAAACTCGGCGGCACGCTAAGCGGCGAGCACGGCATAGGTATCTCAAAAGCGCCGTTCATGAAGCTGGCGTTTACGGAAGTTGAGATGAATCTTTTCCGCTCTATCAAAAAAGCATTTGACCCGAATAATATACTAAATCCTTATAAGATGGGGCTTGATTAGATGAAGCTGGTGCAAAAAATAAAAGATTTTTATGCACTTTTGGGCAGGCTTAACGACAAAGATTTGATGACGTACGCTTCAAGTCTTAGCTTTCATACGATACTTTCGGTGATTCCCGTACTTTTGATAACATTTTCGATTTTTACCAGAATGCCGAGTTTTGAAGAGTATTATGAGAAGATAAAATCTTTTATATTTAACTCCCTCATGCCCTCTCAGCCCGAAACGATATCCGAATACATAGATAAATTTTTGGGAAATACCCTGCAAATGGGCGTTTTGGGATTTGTGACGGTTCTTTTTATCTCCATGATGTTTTTCAAAGATTATGAGACTATTTTCAACAAAATCATGCACACGACTTCGCGCTCTTTTTGGCAGTCGCTCTCGGCTTACTGGACGCTGATAACTTTAGCTCCCATTTTGCTTGGCGTTTCGTTTTATCTTTCAAGTACTTTGCAGAATTTTCTAAACTCTCAAGGGTACAATATAAACTTTTTGGTTATATTTCCATATCTTCTAGTTTGGGCGCTGTTTTTTACCATCTACATGATATCTTCAAGCGCCAAAATATCTATGTACGCAGGCGGCATTTCGTCATTTTTGGCTTCGCTCATCTGGTATATGTCAAAATCGCTTTTTGTTTTTTATGTGACTTATAACAAAACTTATTTGAGTATTTACGGCTCTTTCAGCGTGGTGCTGTTTTTCTTTATATGGATATATTTCTCATGGGTGATATTTCTTTACGGTGTGAGGGTGTGTCATATTTTGCACTCAAGAGAGCAGAAAAAAGAAATAGCTAAAGCCGATAAGAGCGACAAAAATCATAAAAATAGCTCTGTAAACGCTAAGAGCGGCGAAGAGAATATAGAGGACTAAAAGCCAAACGGGCGTATTAAACATCGCGCTTTTACTCTCGTATGATAAAAATTGCAGCATGAGATTGTCAAAAACTCCTCCTTGTCCTATCAAATGCAAAAGCGTCGTAAGCGGGTAAAAAACAACAAATAACATACTTAAAGGTATAGAGACCCACTGCTGCCAATTGATAACTCCAAACCAATAATAGACTATAGGATTCATCGCCAAAAATAGCCAAAAATTGATAAGAATTGCGCTTTGCCAGACTTTCAGAGTTTGACCGAAGTGTTTGACGAAGACAAAAATAAAAAATACGCCAAAAACCGAAAGTATAAATCCTATATTGAAAATGAGCTCAGGAAAAAGAGCCGCCAAAAATGCCGACGTGAAAAACAGCATTTCAAAACTAAATACATGTATGCCGCGCCAAAGAAATAAAAACCCGAAAACTCCCATAGCAAAAGAGCGCAAAAACGAAGGCGTCATATCTATGAGCCACAGATAGTATCCCAAAAATGCAAAAATCACCAGCGATATATCCCATCTTGCATTTCTGTATGGGAAATATCTGTTTTGGAAAAAGCCGTAAATTGGCTTCATCACAAAATACAAAAATGCAAACATAATGCTCAAGTGAAATCCGCTGATAGCGATGATGTGAGTAATGCCCCATCTTTGCACTTGGTCTCTTAGGGCTTTGGAGATTGGAGTAGCCAGAAAAAGTGTGCTGTAAAGCTCTTTTGTCAAGTTATTTTCATGCTGAGAAGAGATGAAATTTTGCAAGTTTGATTTCACGCTCGTATCCTTCGCCTCATTTGCCCATACCAAAACAGACGTTGCATAAAATCTTTTTGTAAAAAATGAGAGAAAACCAACTTCGTCCGTTTTGACGCGAAATCCTGCGCGCATATTTTTTGCGAGCTTCTCTTTTGACATGTGGGTCATGCCAAGCGTCATGCCATCATCGTTTTTTAAGGAGACGCGCTGGTATTCTCTGCCGTTTTTTGCCGTCAAATCTGTGATATTGACGATATTTCCGCGCACGGTAGCCCAACTGTAACTTTTAAAATCTCTATAATCAAGATATTTGAAGCCTGTATTAATGAGGAAAATAACGCCAAGCACAGCCATTGCCGCCATCATCTCAAACCTTGTTTGAAACAGCGGCAAGAAAGGCTTCATTTAGGATAGATTGTTAAAGTCCGCTTTTGTGATAGTGTAACTCTGTTCGCTGCTTCTCGCATTATCGACAAATTTTACAAAAGCTTTGTGAAAGGTAAGACGCGCGATGCCTGTCGGTCCGTTTCTGTTTTTGCCGATGATAATCTCCGCCTCTTCGACAGGTTTTTCGACAAATTTGCTTTTGTACTCGACTATATTGCCGCTTTTGTCTTTCTCTTTTTTCGATTTCTCTTCTTTCTCTTTCTCGTCTTTTTGTTTGTAAACGTCGTCTCGATAGACAAAAAGTATGATGTCGGCATCCTGCTCTATAGAGCCTGACTCCCTTATATCGCTTAGCATCGGTCTTCTGTCGGATCTGCTCTCAAGACTTCTGTTTAACTGCGAAAGTGCGATGATGGGCATGTCAAGTTCGCGCGCCAAAAGTTTCAAGCCCCTGCTGATGTCGCTTACCTCAAGATGTCTCTCTTTGCCGCTGGTTACGCTTGTCATGAGCTGCAAATAGTCTATGATGCAGATAGAAATCTCGGGATGTTTCATCTTGAGTTTTCTAAGCTGTCCTCGTATGTGGTGGATATTGACGTTTCCTTGGTCATTTACGAAAAATTTCTTTTTAGAAAAATCATCCGCAGCGTCGGAGAGTCTTCCCCACTCGTCGTCCGTTAAGTTGCCCACTTTTAGATTTTGAAGCGGTATCGACGTCTTGGCGCTTAACATTCTTAGCATCAACTGTTCTGCGGGCATTTCCAAAGAGAATATCGCAACGCCTTTGTCAGTATCCAGACAATGCCCCGCGATATTTAAACAAAAGGCTGTTTTTCCCATGGCAGGACGCGCGGCGATGACGATAAAATCGCCGCTGTTAAAGCCTGTGGTAAGTCTGTTCAAGTCGAAAAATCCCGTATCGATGCCCGTAATGAGGCTATTGCCTCTGCTTTTCATCTCTTTTATATAGTCTATCGCCGAGCGGGTCATTTCAGGGGACTCTCTGAACTCTTTTTCGCCTGATTCTTGTGTGATTTGATAGAGCTTTTGTTGGATTGCGTCCACAGCTTCGTGTGCGGGTAAATCTTTCTCTATCGTTACGTCATTTATATCGCCCGTGAGCGCGACAAGCTGTCTTTTGACGGATTTTTCTTTTATCTCCTGAATATACGCGTTGATATTTGGAATCCAGTTTGTGGAGAGTATATCGAGCATAGCCTGTTCGTCAAAAACGCCGTTTTGATTTAGTATTTTCTTCAAAAACTCTTCATCTATCGGCAAATCGTCTCTTTCGCAGTCAAGCATAGCGGAAAATATATGTTTATGCGCGGGCAGATAAAAATCAATCGGATTTAATTTTGAAGAGACTTCCTCAAAAAGCACGGGATTAAAGATGATGGAGCTAAGAACGGAACGCTCTATATTTATATTGTGCAGGTTATCCATTGTAACTCTCCTTTGCCGCTTCTATCTCTACCTCTTCCAAAAATCTCTCCACCAACTCTCTCTCCTCAAGCTTTGCGATAATCTCGCCTTTTTTTATGATAAGTCCGCTTCCTTTGCCGTAAGCTATCGCTACATCGGCTTCTTTTGCTTCGCCTATCGCATTCACGACGCATCCCATGACGGAGATATTCAGAGGCGCTTTGATATGCGCGGTTTTTTCCTCTATCTCTTTGACGGCTGTTACGAGGTCGGCTTGAATGCGTCCGCATGTAGGACACGATACGATATTGACTCCCTCATTTGTCCTGCCGCTGTCTTTTAGTATAGCTTTGGCTACTCTTATCTCCTCTTCAAGCTCACCCGTGATGGAAACTCTCATCGTATCGCCAATCCCCTCAAGTAAAAGCGAGCCTAATGCGATTGATGATTTTATCGTCGAATGAAACAAAGTCCCAGCTTCCGTAACGCCAAGATGAAAAGGATACTCCACCAAAGGTCGTAGCATCCTGTAAGCTTCGACGGTGCGCGCAGCATCGCTTGCTTTCAAAGAGACTTTGATATCCGAAAATCCCAAATCTTCAAGATATTTTATATTGTAAAGCGCAGACTCTACCATGCCTTTTGGCGTTGCGCCGTATTTTTGCTCAAACTCTTTTTCCAAACTTCCGCCGTTTACGCCTATGCGAATGGGGATTTTTCTATTCATGCAAGCTTTTACTACCTCTCTTACTCTCTCTTTTGAGCCGATATTGCCGGGATTTATCCTTATGCAATCGACACTTTCGGCGGCTATCAGAGCCAAACGATAGTTGAAATGGATATCCGCCACAAGCGGAATGGAGATTTGCGATTTTATCTTTTTCAGGGCGTTTGCATCTTCGTAATCAGGCACGGCTGCGCGCACGATATCGCACCCCGCTTTTTGAAGTCTTTGTATCTGCGCAACCGTAGATTTTACATCGTGCGTTTTGGAAAATGTCATGGACTGTACGCTGATTGGCGCATCACCGCCCACAAGCACGCCGCCGACATTTATCTGTTTTGTTTTGAACCGCTTTTGCATAATACTGCCTAATCATAAATGAGTTAGAATGATAACAAAAAACAGCAAAAAACAATCTTTTAGAGTTTGTACATGCTTATTTATCTTCGTTTTATAAAACTGTAAATATAATCTTCCTTACCAACGGGGTGCTGATTTTATCGGCTGAGATTATACCCTTTGAACCTGTCAGGTAATGCTGTCGTAGGGATTATAAAACTTCTTCACAAAAGATTCCTAAACACTTTTCCTGTTTTATTTTTTAAAAAGGATAAAAAATGTTGTATAGTACGCAAATGCAAGCGGCAAGGAACGGTGTCATAACCGAAGAGATGAGGAAAGCCGCCGCATACGAGGGGATAGAAGCAGAGGCTTTAAGATGTATGATTGCGCAAGGCGTCGCCGTCATACCGTCAAATAAAAATCACAAAAGTCTTGAACCAAGAGCAATCGGCGAAAGACTCAAAACAAAGATAAATGTCAATCTCGGCATTTCAAAAGACAGCAGCAATCAAGACGAAGAGCTTAAAAAAGTAATGGGCGCGATAGAGCTTGGAGCAGACGCTATCATGGATTTGAGCACTTCGGGCGATACGAGAGCTTTTCGCAGGACGCTGGCGCAGACTTCGACCGTCATGCTTGGCTCCGTGCCTATATACGATGCGCTTGTATTTTACAAAAAACCGCTTCAAGAGATAAGCGCGAAAGATTGGCTTGAAGTTGCCAGAATGCATGCGATTGACGGCATAGATTTTCTCACTATCCATGCGGGGCTAAATAGACAAACGGCGCAAAGATTTAAACAAGAGCGAAGCAGGATAACAAATATCGTCTCAAGAGGCGGCTCTTTGATATTTGCATGGATGGAGATGACGGGCAATGAAAATCCATTTTACGAGTATTTTGACGAACTATTGGAAATCTGCCGCGAATTTGACGTCACGATAAGTCTTGGAGACGCGTGCCGACCGGGCTCTACGCATGATGCGAGCGACGCTTGTCAGATAGAAGAGTTAATCACTCTTGGGGAACTTACAAAAAGAGCGTGGGAAAAAGATGTGCAAGTGATAGTGGAAGGTCCGGGACACATGAGTTTAGACCAGATAGAGACAAACATGAAGATACAAAAAAGCCTCTGCCACGGCGCGCCTTTTTATGTTTTAGGGCCGTTAGTAACAGACATAGCCCCGGGATACGACCATATCACATCAGCCATAGGCGGAGCGATAGCCGCATGGCATGGAGCGGCGTTTTTGTGTTATGTAACGCCGGCAGAGCATTTAAGGCTTCCAACTTACGACGACATGAAAGAGGGCATCATAGCTTCAAAGATAGCGGCGCATGCTGCCGATATAGCCAAGAAAATCCCAAATGCGAGAGATTGGGACAATAACATGAGTAAAGCCCGCCAAAGAGTTGATTGGGAGTGTATGTTCAATCTCTCTATCGACCCTCAAAAAGCAAGACGCTACAGAGCCGAGTCTAAACCCGAGCGCGAAGATACATGCAGCATGTGCGGCGAATTTTGCTCGATGAGAAATATGAATAAAATCCTAAACGGCGAGAGCGTGGATATAAATATCATCTAAAATTCCAAACTCTATCTCTTTGATGAGGTAGAGTTTAGGGCTTTAACTCCGTGAAAAAATTATCTTTTTCGTAGAGATACGCTTCGGGAGGATTTGAGCCGATTTGGCAGATGATTTTGCAATCACTGATTTTTGCTGTCTCAAAAGCTTTAGAAAAGACTTCAAATATATAAGCTCTTGTATTGAAAACGGGCGTTGTACTCTCGCCCATGTATGCAAATGGCTCGTTGTCTATGCCAGCAAATCCCTCGTCTAAAATAAACTCTTCAAACTCTTCTTTGTTTGAGAGCCGCGCTATATCTAAGACTACCAAAACTTCCATCACTGCTTCACTTTTTCTATATGCGCCAAAAATTCCTGCTCATTTTTGAAGCCCACTATCTGCATATCCGTAAGCTCCGCGCCGTCTTTAAAAAATATAATCGCAGGAGGCCCGAAAAGCGAAAA
>JAITEH010000176.1 GCA_031282125.1 Campylobacteraceae bacterium | reverse complement strand
CAACTTCGGTTTTACCAAATCCAACATCGCCGCTAAGAAGCCTATCCATGACTTTGCCCGAACCCAAATCCTGCAAAATCTCTTCGATACTCTTTTTTTGGTCTATGGTATAGCTAAATCCCGCATCCGCCCAAAACTCTTCCAAAGGCGCATTTAAAGCTTCCATCTTGAAGCCCTCTATGAGCTCCCTTTTTGCCGCAATATTGATAATCTCCTGCGCAATTTCAAAAAGCTTAGCGCGCGTTTTCTCTTTCAGCTTTAAAAAGCTTCCCTTGCCAAGTCTGTCAACAACTGCGATAGAGCCGCTGTCGGCGATATAACGGTCTATGAGATTTAGATTTTCTACGGGCAAAAGGAGTTTATCGCCGCCTTGATACTCTATAAAGATAAAATCTTTCTTTGCGCCCAAAACAGTCGTATTTTGCAAACCTCTAAAGATACCAATACCGTAATTTTCATGAACGACATAATCGCCGATTTTAAGCTCGTCAAGCAGTATGGACGGGTGTTTTTTGCGCTTTTTTTGAAGCGGACGATTTAGCGAGATGATTATCTCTTTTGGCGAAATGAGATTAATGATAAGCGGACTTTGCACAAATTTCACATTGCCGCCAAGCTCTATATCTGCTTGCTTAACAAGAGCTTCCGAGCGCGCCAAAATCTTAATATCCTGCTCTTTGTGAAACTCCAAAAAAGGCTTTACGGCTGATATTTGCAAATCTTTGTAAATAGACGGTTCTGGTATAACGGGAATGGATTTTAAAAAATCCAAATCCACGCCGTAAAATTGTGAAATTTCTTCAAGTTCGTTTTCTATTTTATAGGCGTAAGCGGATTTTTTTTCGGATAGATAGTTTTGCGCATTCTCGCCAAGCGTCCAAAAACCCAAAGACTCCATATCTTGAGAAATGCTGTCAGAGCTTAATCTTTGGATGCTTGCGTTCATCTCTTCGTAAGATTTGGCATTGAGCGAAAAGAGTGCTGGCGTTATGGTAACGCTCTCCAACTCCTCTTTTTGGCTTTTTTGCGATTCGGTCGAAAAATATCTGATGCTCTCTATCTGGTTATCAAAAAAGCAGATGCGCACGGCATTTTCAAAATCAGTAGGATAGATATCTATGATATCGCCGCGAAACGATACTTCGCCGCGCTCTTCTACGATATCTACAAAACTATAACCCCAATGTAAAAAATTCTCTTTGAGATGGTTAAAATTTACCGTATCGCCGAATTTTACGCTAAGAGTTTTAAAAAGATGCGGCTTTGGTAGAGGATGCAGAAGCGTTCTTATGGGAGATATCAAAATCTTCTTTGAAGAGGCTTCGTTGTGATACTCTCTTAGTGCGTTTACAAGCTCAAAAAGTTCGTTTCTGTAAGACCTTAAATCATCGCCAAATGATGCGCGAAAATCGGGCAGAACGAATGTCTTCCTGCCCGCAAAAAGAGCTGCATTTGAGATAGTAAAAGCATCTTTATCATCTTTACAGACGATAATTTCAGTTTCAGATTTAGCATTTAAATACTCAAAAACCGCCGCTTGCAAATTTTATTCTTTAACCTCTTCGTCTGTCTCTTCTACAGTTATCAGACGCTGTTCTGTTGCATCTTTCTTGTGACTTTCGCCCTCAAAATGAGACTTTTGTTCAATCACCAATTCGTTGCTGTAAACCACGCCAAACAGTGTGCCGCCCTCTAAAATCTCTACGCTATCGCATATAGCCTTGCCTTCAAATTTGCCGTTAATTATCATCTTTGGTACTTCAACTTCGCCTTTTATAAGACCGCGCTTGCCGATAACTATAGTATTTGTAGAATATACTTTCCCCAACACCACACCATCTACGTAAAGATAGGTAGAAAGTTCGAAAACTCCCTCCAATTTGGCCCCATTGGCTACTATTGTGGATTCTGTTTGTTTGCTAATAATATGCTCATCACCTCTAACAAAGAGTCCCATTGTACGTTTGTCTCCTTTTCAAAAATTTGTGAAAAATTATTTAAATCCCAATTGACAAAATTTGCAGGATTTAGTGCTCGCCCTAAAAAACGCACCTCATAATGCAAATGCGGACCGCTTGAGAGCCCTGTATTACCCGAATTTGCTATATGATCGCCTTTTTTAACAAATTGCCCTACTCTAACTACCATTTTTTTATCTAAATGAGCATAATAACTTTTAAATCCAAAACCATGATCTACAATTACCAAATAACCGTATCCCGAGCCCTCGCTATTTCCAGCATACTCGACTATGCCAAGAGCGGGCGCGTAAATAGGCGTTTGCAAAGGCGTTCTAAAATCAAGACCGCTGTGAAATTCGTCTGTTAATTTTATAGGATGTTTTCTCATGCCGAATTTATCTGAAATCCCATTATGCCGCGTAACTTCGCCGTTTGGTATAAACTGTAAAAGCAAAGACTGCTGGATAGTTGTAAGCGTGATATTTGAGAGTCTATCTTCATGACTTATATTGTTATCTTCGGATGCGATTCCGATGATTGTCTCTATCTCTTCGATTTTATTTTTTATCACTTCGTAATATGATATCTTATCGTTCAGTTCGTTTTGAAGTTCGTCTTTTTTGCTGACAAGCTGTGAAACTTCGCTATTTAGTAGAGTAATATATATAACGCCTCCTGCAAATAACAGTACGACAAATATTAAAATTACTGCAACCACGCGCTTTAGTATATCGTCTATCGTATAGTGACGCGAGCCTTTTACATCTGAAATAGTTATAGTGAACTTATTTTTCATCCAAATACCTTAAAAATCTCTCCGCGACACCAAACGAACCAAATACGAGATATTCACTATTCTGACAAATTCCACTAAAATCTTTAACATCCACCCCCTGTTCTACAAGAATTTTTCTAATCTCATCTTTTGCATCCGCGCGATACGGATTTGTTAACTCTATAATTTCCACACTTTTGACAATAGGTGTCAAAATTTTTAAGATGTTATTATAGTCTTTATCTTTATAGGAATTGTAAACTAAAATCACTTTCTTTCCGCTAAAAATCTTAACTGCGGTTTTTGCCGCACTTATATTATGCCCTACATCTATCGTAATATTCGGCGCTATCCTTTCAAACCTGCCTCTTAAACTTAATTTTTTTATCTTATTTAAATCCACATCAAAACCAAGAGTTTCCGCCGCCTTCACCGCTGCAAGCAGATTTTCTTTTAAAAAAAGAGGAAGAGAATACTTGGCGGCATATCTCTCCGCGTCGCCGTTATACTCGTCTTTTTGCACGTATATAAATTCAATCCCCAAGATAGTTTCTCTTTGTTTGATTATCTCTACTGCCGCACTCTCAACTTGGGGCGCGATAACAGCCTTGTTATTTACGCTTTGAAGTTTTGTAAAAGCTATCTCTTTGATACTATTTCCAAGCAGATCCTGATGGTCTAAAGAGATAGGCGTAACTATAGATAACTCTTTTGGCGCAACGTTAGTAGCGTCAAATTCACCGCCCACACCCGACTCTAAAATCACATAATCGCAATCTTCATACGCCAAAAACGCCAAAAATGTAGCATATTCAAAATACGAAAGCTCGCTCTCATACTCTTGTAAAATCGCTAAAAGCCTCTCATGAAGCCTGTCTAATTCGTCATATTCGATATACGCGCCGTTTTTATAAAACCGCTCGTTAAATTCCAATATATGAGGCGATGTGTAGTGTCCAACTTTTAGACCCGTACTCTCAAGTATCTGCGCTAAAAATCTGCCAGTCGAGCCTTTGCCGTTTGTGCCTACAATATGCACGGTTTTTGGCAGGTTAAACTCATGAGAAAGCGCGCGGTAAATACGCGGCATTCGCTCATAATCTATGTGGTTGTAATATAACGGCTTTGTATTGATGTATTTTAATAAAACGCTCATGTAGATACTATTTTTGCTCCTGCCGCAAGCCTTTTATGGCAACAACGGCAGTAAATTCATCAATCGCATCTATCGAAGCGTATCGTATCGCTTCAAATCTTCTTGTGTCGGATATAATACTGTCGGCTTCTATCGGGAAGTCGTATTCGCCGCTTGTCACGATGCTTCCTCTCTCGCCCGAACTCAAAACGTAATCAATTTTTAACTTCGCAACTGTTCTATAGGAGATGACGTAACCGTTGGCGTCATATACGAGCGGATTGAAATCAACTCCCGCCAATGAGACGTTTAAAACAGTATCTGCTTCATCGCGCGAAGTTATTTTTGAGCCGTATCTATCCACAAATGCCGTTTGTATGGCGTCTTTAATCAAAACCGTATTTTGCGGGTCGCTTCTACTGATAGCAACGTACACATACACGCTCTCGCCGATAACGTTTCTTGCCAACTGCGCGCTTGGTCTATATCCGCATCCCACGATAAAAAATAACAAAATGAGCAGTATCGTTCTCATGCCACTACTAAATTCACAAGTTTTTTGCTGACATAAATCTCTTTTTTAAGATTTAAACCCTCTATCCATTTTGCCGCAGCCGCCTTGCCTGCAGCCAAAATCTCCTCTTCGCTCGCATTTACGCTTATCTCAAACTCCGCTCTTCTTTTGCCATTTACGGTAACTGCCAAAATCATGCTTTCAGCTTCAAATACGCTCTCGTCTATCTTAAGCTTTTGCGTAAGATTGTTGTATTCAAATAATCTTTCGCTCATTTCGCTGGCAATATGCGGTATTATCGGCTCTAAAATATTTAACAGTATAAAGTAACCCTCGCTCCAAACGGCTCTGTTTTCCTGCGCGCTCAAAGCGTTAAAAGCCTCCATGGAAGCGGCTATGAGAGTATTAAACGAATACGAACCGTTTGCGTAACTGTCTTCGCTTTTTTTCAGCGCTTCATAAACTTTTCTTCTTGCGTACTGCTCATCTTTTGTAAGCGCGCCCTGTTCGATTGTCGGCAAATCTTTACGATGTTGGACATTATCGCTTCTATC
>JAITEH010000163.1 GCA_031282125.1 Campylobacteraceae bacterium | reverse complement strand
TGCGTCAAAGTAACTCCCGCGCACGATGTGAACGATTACGAAGTCGGCAAACGCCACAATCTCGAATTTATAACTATATTTGATGAAAACGGCATTTTAAACGCTCAGTGCGGAAAGTTCGAAGGCAAAGAGAGACTGAAAGCAAGAGATGAGATAGTAGAAGCTCTGCAAACAAGCGGCAATATAGAAAAAATAGAAGATTATATCAATCAAGTCGGACACTGCTACAGATGCAAAAATGTAGTCGAACCTTACATATCAAAACAGTGGTTTGTCAAAAAAGAGATAGCCGACGGCGCGATAGCAAAAGTGAACGATTCGCTTGTGAAATTCCACCCGTCTCATTGGATCAACTCATACAACGCGTGGATGAAAGATTTGAAAGACTGGTGCATCTCAAGGCAGCTTTGGTGGGGACACAGGATTCCCGTATTTTATTGCAATGAATGCGGCAACGAGTGGGCAAGCAGCGAAGAAAATCCGCATGAGTGCCCAAAATGCAAATCAAAAGATTTTTATCAAGACCCAGATGTGCTTGATACGTGGTTTAGCTCTGGGTTATGGCCTTTCTCAACGCTTGGATGGGAAAACGGCGCAAATGAAAATGAGAAATTCAATAAAAGCGATTTAGCGGATTTTTATCCTAACTCTATTTTGATTACGGGATTTGACATTCTGTTTTTCTGGGTTGCCAGAATGATGTTTTCAGGCGAACACTTTATGCAAAAACTACCGTTTCGCGATATATATCTGCATGCGTTGGTGCGCGATGAATTCGGTCAAAAGATGAGCAAATCAAAAGGCAACGTCATAGACCCGCTTGATATGATAAATGAGTTCAGCGCGGACTCTTTACGCTTTACGCTGGCAGTTTTAGCGGTTCAAGGACGTGATATCAAGCTTAGCAAAGACAGGCTTGAGCAGATGAGGAATTTCACAAATAAACTCTTCAACGCTTCACGATTTTTACTTTTGAATGAAAAAAGTTTTAAAGATTTGAGAGATATCGAGATAGAGACGAAGCTTGGACTTTACATGAAGAGCCGCTTAAATGCCGCAGTGAAAGAGGTAAGAGACTATCTTGACAGTTATAGATTTAACGACGCCGCTACGACGCTTTACCGCTTTTTGTGGGGGGAATTTTGCGATTGGGGCATAGAGCTTGCAAAAGCGCAAAAAGAGGCTGTGAGGGAGCTTGGGGCAGTTTTCAAGGAAGCCATGAAACTTTTGCACCCTTTCATGCCTTTCATTTCAGAGCATCTTTATCATGAGTTGAGCGGCTCGTCGCTTGAAACGTCCGAATCCATCATGGTCAAAGAGTATCCCGTTCACTTGCCGCAAAACAGAGAGATAGAGGAGACTTTCTCTCTTGTGATAGAGTCTATAGTGGGCATACGCCGCGCCAAAGCTACGCTTGATATCGCGGGAACCATACCAAAAGCCGCTATCAAACTTGAAAACAGAGCGTTTGACGAGACATTTTCGCCGTTTATAAAACTGCTTGCAAAAGTAGAAAATATAACTTTCACAAAGACAAATGTAGAAAATGCCGTGCGCGATGTAGGCGACAATCTGGAAGTTTTCATACCTCTTGAAAATGTGGATTTGACTCCGCTTATTCAAAGATTGAACGCTCAAAAACTAAAACTTGAAAAAGAGATATTGAAACTGGAAAATATGCTAAATAATGAAAAATTCACAGCAAACGCCCCGCAAGAGGTCGTCTTGCAAAACAAAACCGCGCTAAACGACGCAAAATCCAAACTCTCAAAAGTTGACGAGGAGCTTGGTACGCTTTCAAAGGCTGCAAATTGATAGAGATATCAAATCTTGGCAAATACTTCGGAAGCAGTAAAATACTGCATGATATCACTTTGAAGATTGAACAAAATGAGATATTTGCGATAGTTGGACACAGTGGGGCGGGTAAATCGACTCTGCTTCGCTGCATCAACGGACTTGAGAAATACGACGAGGGAGAGCTAAGGGTATTTGGCAAAGAGATAAGCAAAATGAGTGAAGAAGAGCTTCGTTTCTTGAGAAAAGATATAGGAATGATTTTTCAGCACTTCTCTTTGCTGGAGCAAAAAAGCGTATATCAAAATGTCGCGCTTCCAATGCAGCTTTGGGGCTACAAAAAGAGCGATATAGACAAAAAAACCGAAGAGCTTTTGACGCTTGTGGGACTTATCCATAAAAAAAACGCTTATCCCAAAGCCTTAAGCGGCGGCGAAAAACAAAGAGTAGCCATCGCAAGAGCATTGACCTTAGAACCCAAAATCCTCTTAAGCGACGAGGCCACAAGTGCGCTCGACCCAAAGACTACTCTTTCCATTTTGGAACTTTTAAAAACCATCAACAAAACGCTTGGCATCACCGTCGTTTTGGTAACTCATGAGATGGGCGTTGTGAAAAACGCGGCGTCAAGGGCTCTTCTTTTGGAACATGGGCAGATTATAGGATTCGGCGATATAGAGTCGCTATTTTTGAAGCCTGATGAGAAGATGAGAAAGTTCTTGGGCGAAGAGGATATATTGCCCTCTCACGGAGTAAACATAAGGCTATATTTCCCAAGCACGATATCGGATAAAGCGATAGTTACCGCCATGGCAAGAGAGCTTGATATAAATTTCGGCATCGTCTGGGGCAGGCTTGAAAAACTTGGCAATAAAGTAGTAGGCTCGCTCGTTATCAATATAAATGAACAGCAGGCCGAGATCGTCAAAGAGTATCTGAAAACAAAAACGCAAGTCGTATGGGAGGTGCTTTCATGATAAAACTTTTATCTACCGCTCTTTTTGAGACTATATACATGAGTTTGGCAGCGACTTTTTTCGCATTTATCTTGGGCTTCATGCTGGCCATAGTACTGATACTCACGAACAAAAACGGCTTATCTCCGAACAGATATGTTTACAATACGCTTGATGTTGTAGTCAATATATTCCGCTCGTTTCCATTCATCATACTTATCATTATACTGTTCCCGTTTACAAAAATCATTATAGGCAAAATCACAGGCACCACCGCGTCAATCGTACCTTTGACGATAGGAGCAGCGCCGTTTGTAGCAAGGATTATAGAAAGCGCTTTTAAAGAGGTGCATTATGGTATAATTGAGGCCGCTAAATCATTCGGCGCGAGCAAGCTCCAAATAATTTTCAAAATTATGCTTCCCGAAGCGATGCCAAGTATAATTTCGGCAGTTACTCTAACGTCGATAGTAATTATCGGATTTTCGGCGATGGCGGGCGCGGTCGGCGGTGGAGGCTTGGGACAAGTGGCCATACAGTACGGATACAACGGATTTCAAGCGGATGTGCTTTTCATCACTGTTGTCATGCTTATTGTGGTTGTTCAGCTTTTCCAAGCGTTCGGTAACTTAGTCTATAAGGCTATTAAACATTAAATTATGAAAGGTGGTTTTTATGAAAAAGCTTTACGCTTTATTATTGGTGGGCGTCGCGCTTACATTCAGCGCTTGCTCTGACAACAAAAGTTCTTCAAAAACGATAACGGTAGGTGCCACGCCTGTTCCGCATGCAGAGATTTTGGAATTTGTAAAACCGCTTCTTGCAAAAGAAGGCTACACTATCAATATTCAAGTTTTCAACGACTATGTTATACCAAATATAGCGGTATTTAACGGCGAAATCGACGCTAACTTTTTCCAGCACACGCCGTATCTTACTCAATTCAACAAAGATAAAAATACCGATTTGGTAAAAACTGTTTCGGTTCATTTGGAGCCCATAGGTATCTACTCTGCCAAATTAGCCTCTGTACATGAGTTATCAGACGGTGACAGCATAGCCATACCAAACGACCCTACAAATGCCAACAGAGCGCTTGAAGTATTGCAGGCTGCAGGTATCATCAAACTCAACAATGAAAAAGATGTAAAAACAAAACTCGACATAGTGGAAAATCCGAAAAATATCGAGATAGTAGAGTTAGAAGCTCCTCAGCTTCCGCGAACAATCAATGATTTTGCTTTGTCTGTTATCAATACAAATTTCGCTATCGCGGCCAATCTAAATCCCTTGAAAGACGCACTTTTTCTTGAAAGCAAAGATTCCCCTTACGCAAATATCTTAGTTGTCAAAAAAGGCAATGAAAACAAAGAGGGTATCAAAGCTTTAAATAAAGTCTTAAACTCCGAAGAGGTTAGAGGCTTTATACGTGAGAAATATCAGGGCGCGATTTTAGAAGCGTTTTAATCTTGATAGCTGCTATCTCTTCATGGCTTGTTGAAACCATTGGCAGCCTAGGATATATCGGGATTTTCATTCTTATGGCGATTGAAAGTTCCGTATTTCCTCTGCCAAGCGAAGTGGTCATCATTCCTGCAGGTTATCTTGCATACACAGGCGAGATGAACTATTTTTTCATAGTCATAGCGGGCACTTTAGGCTCTTTAGCGGGTGCTTGCTTTAATTACTATCTGGCTTTGAAACTCGGACGCGCGCTACTTTTAAAATACGGCAAATATATCTTTGTCAAACCGCACCATTTGGAAAAAGTAGAAGTTTTTTTCAAGCAGCATGGAGAGATCTCGACATTCAGCGGGAGACTGCTTCTTGGCGTTAGACACTTCATCTCTTTGCCGGCAGGACTTGCCCGCATGAATATGGCAAAATTTTCGTTATACACAATACTTGGTTCATTCATCTGGGTAAATATTTTGGCTCTGCTTGGGTACTTCATCGGCGGAAATCAAGAGTTGATAGAAGAGTATCTTGGGTATATAATCATCGCATTAATCATTCTTATAATCATCGCGGGCTTTTTTTACATCAAAAAACACAATAAAAAATCTGTCAAATAAAGTCTTGATTGACTTTGTTTGGTAAAAACGG
>JAITEH010000131.1 GCA_031282125.1 Campylobacteraceae bacterium | reverse complement strand
CCTGTAAGCTGCATATTTCCTTTGCCTTGAATACGCACAGCTTCCACTTTCAAAACATCGCCGCCGACACTTGTCCATGCAAGCCCGTTCACCTGCCCGACAAAATCTTTATTGTCGGCTTTTTCTATCTCAAAAATGCTTTTTTCAAGATAGTCTTTGACGTTTTTCGCGCTGATTGCTATCTTGCTCTCTTTTATAAGCAGATTTTTCGCGCTTTTTCGGAGTATATCGGCTATCCTGCGGCGAAGATTTCTCACGCCCGACTCTCTCGTGTAGTTTTCTATGATAACTCTTAGCGCGCTGTCGGAAAAACTAACTTCGCCGTTTTTTAATCCGTGCTTTTTTATCTCTTGCGGGATTAGATATTTTTTGGCTATCTCGAACTTCTCCTGCGGCGTGTATGAATTTAAAAATATAAACTCCATCCTGTCTCTCAATGGCGCAGGTATGGATGAAACGTCATTGGCAGTCGCGATAAATACGACATTGCTCAAATCTATATTGAAATTAAGATAATAATCTCTAAATTTATTATTTTGCTCTGGGTCTAATATCTCCAACAAAACTGCTGTCGGGTCGCCTCTGAAACTGCGCGCTACCTTATCTATCTCATCCAAAACCACTACAGGATTCATCTGTGCGGCTTCTATGAGTCCTTGCACTACGCGTCCTGGCATCGCGCCTATATACGTGCGTCTGTGTCCTCTTAGCTCATTCACATCTTCCAAGCCGCCAAGCGCAACGCGGATTAAGTTTCTATGCAAAGCTTTGGATATGGAGTTAGCAAGCGATGTTTTACCAACGCCAGGAGGTCCTGCAAAGCAGAGTATGACGCCTTTGCTCTCTTTATTTTTGATGCCGCGTTTATCCAAAAGCTCTTTTACGGCGAAGTACTCTACTATGCGCTCTTTTGGTTTTTCAAGCGAATAGTGGTCGGCGTCTAACTGTTTTTGCACATCGTTTATATTGAGTTTTTTTACCGCGACATTTTCGAACGGTATCTCCAGCGTCCAATCCAAATAACCCTGAAGCATATTGGCGTCGGCGGAGTCTGGGTGCATCTTGGAGAGTCTATCTATCTGTTTTTTTATCTCTTTGTAAGCGTCCTCTTCCATGAAGGGCTTTTTGGCTTCCAATTTTGCGCGGAAAGTCTCTATCTCCTCTTCGCGCTGCGAATCTGCTCCGAGCTCTTGCTGTATCTGCTTCAACTGCTCTTTTAGAAAATACTCTTTATTGACTTTGTCTATACGCGAATGGACTTTGTTTTTTATCTCTTTTTGCAGGCGGCTAGACTCTATATCGTTGTTGACATAATCCACCAGCGTCAAAATCTTCTTCTCAAGATTTGTCTCGATAAACAGTTTATAAGCTTCGTTTTTCTTGAGTCTCATCGCGCTTGCGATGACGTCGCAAATGCGCTCGGCTTCGTTATTGTCGTTGATGGTTTTTAAAAGCTCAGGCGATATGGCGGTATTTGCGGAAGCTAAGACTTGCATTCTCTCTTTTAGTACCGACAAAAGCGCGTCTGTTTTCAGCGCGTCAAGTTTTTGCGTATGCAAAACTTCCACCAAGCCTTTGAGCGGCTTTGTCTGGATATTTTTGGTGATGCGCCCTTTTGTCATACCTTGAAACAGTATCTTTATGCGTCCGTCGGGAAGTGCGATTTTGCGCATGACGGAGCCTATAACTCCCGCGTCGTATATCCCGTCAAAATCTCTCGTACCCTCTTCTCCCGTTTTCGTCGGCACGATAATCAAAAGCGTATTTTTTTCAAGCGCTTCGTTCGCTGCGGCGATATTGTCATTGTCGCTCAAAAACAACTGCGTTATCATGAAAGGATATAAAAAAAGTTCGTCTTCCGCTATAATGGGAAGTTCAGCCGGAAATGTGCTGTAATTACTAATCTGCAAATGCCACTCCTCTTTATTCAAACCATCGGCGATACCATGGGGTTTTCGGATTTATCACCTCCCCATCTTCGCCATAAGCCTTGTCGCTCTTCTCCTTGTAAAATTCCGCCGCATTTTCTTTGTTGAGTTTCTTGTACAAAGAGGCGGCATTTTCGCTTATGAGATTCTCTCCAAGCTCCATTTGTATAAGCATTGTCTGTACCGTATAAAGATATGGCGAAGCGGGATATGTCTCGATAAAACGCCTCATGTCCAATATCGTCAGCAATATAAGCTGTTGGTTTCTGTTGGGATGCGAGAAAGAGTCGTAATTGGCTTTAATCTTCAGATATCTGACATATTCGTTTTTGGTACTGCTGCCAAATCTTTTGATATACTCATCCAGATATTCGTTTGCCTTGACGTAATCCTCTTCATCCATGTAAGCTTGAGCCATTATCAAAAGAGCCTCGCTAAGAAGCGGCGAAGCTACGTGCTCGCTTGAAAGCGACGTGTAGAGCGAATCTGCTTTTTCCATATTGTTATTGACGATAGCTTTTATCATTTCATTGTACCAATAATCCGCACTTTTATTGTACTCAAGCACAGAATCTTTGGTCGAACATCCCAAAAATAGTACAAAAATCACAGTCAAAACAGAAAGCTTTCGCATTATCAAATCTATTTCCTTACTAAAATGAACGCGTATTTTACACAATTATAGTTAATATTAAATTTTACCACAAAAGTTTAATCTATTATTTTACACTCTTCTTTGTTATTTCAAGTTTAAAAGGTATAATAATCCCAATTTTTTACCGAAAGGATTACGATGCTTTTGACGATACTTGGCAACGGCGTGATGGCAAATGCGATGATTTCAGGGCTTTTGAAAAACGATTTTGAGATAGAGGTCTTTGGACGCGATGAGAAAAAACTGCAAACATTAAAAGAGCATTATCCGACCATCAAAGTAAATACTTACAAAAATGAA
>JAITEH010000109.1 GCA_031282125.1 Campylobacteraceae bacterium | reverse complement strand
AACGGATAAATAAAAATGTGGGTATTAATCATAGGCGTTGCTATTTTGGCGCTTGAGGTTGCGGTCGGGAGTTTTTATCTTTTGTGGTATGGGCTTGGACTTATCGTAAGCGGAGCCGTAGGATGGGCGCTGGGCTCTGAAGAGTGGATAATGCAGGGCGTGATAGGACTTGGTATCGGACTTGTGTTGATGATAGCTTTCAGAAAACGACTTGCCGAAAAGATGCTTGGCAAAAAGATAAGAGATGAGTTTTTGCTGGAAGAGGGCGAGGGAGTCATCAAAGACGGAGGTTTGGTAGAGTTTCGCGGCACTACATGGAGATACGATAAAGAAAAAAGCGATGAATTTGAGATAAATGAGAGGGTGATTGTACGTCCTACCAAAACAAATAGAGTATTTGTGAAAAAAATCGCTTAACTTATTGATTTACTTATTCATGTGATAGTTTTTTACGGCTGTCACATGAATCTTTTTTCATACACTACTTACTGCATGAAACACCTTTGTATGGCGTTTATTTCCTCATAAATAAAAACATTTAGTCATTTATTGGTTCAGGTATTAATAGTTTTTTTGTAATTTTAAAAACGATGGATTTTTGCTTTCTCTCACAATGTGTGTTTTTTCAGAAATTTGTCGTATGATGCAACAAAATGAGAATAATATCTTGCTTTGTTATTCCTATGGCTGAACGGTAAACTTCTGCATGAAACGCGTATTTATACACTCCGTTATTCCCACGACCGAACGGCAAGCTTACGAAGTAAGCGCATACCGTGAGGGCAAGCGGGAATCCATCTTTATTTTATAATTTGCAGTATTTTGATAGTTTTTTAATTTTTTGGATTCCCGCCTACGCGGGAATGACGGAAGAGGGCGCATGAATATCTTTCATCAGTCATTGCGAGCGAAGCGAAGCAATCTAGAAAAAATATCAAACATCCAAACATGTCCGTAATTAGCAATTCTATGTATTCTGTCATTCCCGCGCAGGCTGGAATCCATCTTTTAGTCACTATGGTAATTATGGACTTACGAAGCAATCATGTCATTCCGTCATTGCGAACCGACGAAGTCGGTGTGGCAATCCATCTTTTTTCAATTCTTTTTTTTTCGCTAAACCTAAAGCTTTAGCGACCATCTTTCTTGAACAAGCAAGAAAGAGGCAAAGAACTTGCCACGCGGTTGTGTCTTGTATCCTTGTATTTTTAATTTTGCTCGGGCGTTGCGGGACTCAGTTGTTGTTGTTTACAACAACAACTTCAAACAAGTCCTCACGCTTTATCCTCGCAAAATCAAAAAATACTTCAGCGACACAAATGCGTGGGTTTAAGGACTAATTGTTACTGCATTGCCACGCCGATTTCATCGGCTTGCAATGACGGAATGGGAAGCGAAACATTATTTATTTCTCTTTTTGGATTCCCGTTTTCACGGGAATGACGGAGAAACTGGATTGCTTCGTCGCTACGCTCCTCGCAATGACGGAAAACTATGGTTACTTCGTAAATTCGTAATTGTTGTGATATGGAAAGATGGATTCCCGCCTTCCCTCACTGTATGCGCTTTTTTCAGAAGCTTGCTGTTCGGTCGCGGGGAATGACGGAAGATGATTGATATGCGTTTTCTTTGGAAGCTTTGCTGTACTGGAATGATGAAAAAGTCAGGCTATCACAGAACTTATTTCTTACATGAACAGTTGTTATCGTGAAGTTTTGCCTGCATGAATAAAATAGAATATTTTTGAAAAAATAATTTAGTAGTTTATCAATTCAAGCGGGTTTATGTGATAGTTTTTTTGCGTGACTTCAAAGGTCAAATCTCTATCAACTCTGCCTATCACATAACCTTTTTTTATCTTATCGCCTGTCTGAATAGTAGGTGCGATTTTTGAAAGTTGTGCATAAATTGTATGAATACCATTAGAATTTTCAACAATCACAACGTTTTTCAGTATTGAAGTCTCTTTAGCAAAGACTACTTTGCCGTCAAGTACATTTTTCACTTCGCTGTTTGAAGTTGCCGAGCGCAGTACGACAGATTCGTTAAAAATCTTTATATTGTATATCGGGTCTATATAATCGCCGAATTTTTGTTGCACTGTGAATTTACTAAGCGGCGCGATAGTTTTTGCGCCTTTATACTGGCTTACTTTGCTTGCCTGATATGATGAGCCGAGCTTTCTGATGCTCTCAAAATTTTCAGGTATAACGGTAGCGGTTACATTTTTGTCCCGCTCCAAAATTTTTAACCCCTCTAATGTCTTTTGCAATTCCGCTTTCTCTTTTTGTATGTTTTTGATACGGTTTGTATATTCGTTTTTCTCTTTTTCTACGTTGGATATTGTTTTTGTTTTGCTGTTTCTCAAGGCGTCGAGATTTTTCTTTTTTGCTTCCAGTTCATCTATTTTGCTGCGTATTAATTTTAGACGTTCGTTTGAGAGACTTATCTTTTCATTTGTTTTGGCATACTTTTTGGCGTACTCTTCCAAATCCGTATTTGCCGCCATGCTGAACTGCTTTAAAGCCTCGTCCGTGATAATGCTCTCTATGCCCTCTTCATAACCGTTGTCTATGACCAACAAATATGAAAAATCCTGCGCTACTATCTTCGTGATGCTTTTTTCTATCTCTTCTCGCTCTTTTTTAAGTTCCTGACTGCTTTTTTGAAGGTTTAAGAGTTC
>JAITEH010000106.1 GCA_031282125.1 Campylobacteraceae bacterium | reverse complement strand
GGGTGCGTATTTCTGCCTGCCAAAAGATAATCCGTACTGTTTTTCGTGCTTTTGTAACCGATAAAGCCAAGATATCCGATAATCGCCAAATATACAATTATAAAAATATTTTCCCAGATACCCATATTAGAGCTCCTCGTTTATTTTTTGTTCTTCTTTTTCCCACTTTTTCGTTGCATTTAACTCCTCTTCGCCGTCTTTATTCCAGCGGAAAAGTCCATAAGCTATACACAAAAAAAGCGTAGCCGCCGATAGATATATAGACAATCTTACCCCGAAGTCAAAATGTTCCATTTTTAATCCCTTTTTTACAAATGTAAAATTGTTGCCAAAAAATGATAAAAAAATCTTTAGTTTAATGCGTAGTGTTAAGTTTTTGCGTTAAAATACGCTAAAATCTCATTTTATTTAACAAATAAGGAATGTTATGATTTGGTCAAGAGAGGAAGCGCTGTCTAAGAGCGAATTAAAAACTCTTCAGACTGAGCGTTTAAAAGAGATAATAGAAAGAGTCTATTACCTTGTACCGCTTTATAAGAAAAAATTTGACGAGTGCGGCATCACGCCAGAGAGCGTCAAATCTTTAGACGATTTGCGAAGACTGCCTTTTACCAAAAAGCAGGATTTGCGAGATAATTATCCTTATGGAATGTTTGCAGTACCAATGGGCGAAGTTGTGCGGATACACAGCTCCAGCGGCACCACAGGCAAGCCTACTGTCGTAGGATATACGCAGCCTGACATGAATGTTTGGGCTGAAGTGATGGCGAGAGCCTTTAGAATGGGCGGCGTTACATCTTCGGATATCATGCAAAACTCTCATGGATACGGACTTTTTACGGGCGGACTTGGATTTCATGCGGCGGCTGAAAAGATGAAAGTTGCGGTTATCCCAAGCTCGACGGGTTTTACTTCAAGACAACTTTTATTACTGAAAGATTTTGGCGCGACTGTGCTGACGGCAACGCCCTCATTTGCTCTGCACTTGGCTGAAGTCGCCAAAAACGAAGGGTATGATATCAAAAGAGATTTCAAACTGCGCGCGGGATTTTTCGGCGCGGAGCCTACCAGTATCGGCATGAAAGATGAGATAGCAAAAGTATGGGGCATAGAGTATCATGAAGTATATGGCATAAGCGAGATTATAGGTCCTGGCGTAGCTTGCAACTGCAACTACTCAAGACTTTTGCATTTCCAAGAAGACCATTTTTACCCCGAGATTATAGACCCGAAAACCGGCGAAGTTTTACCCGACGGAGAACGCGGCGAACTTGTCGTTACGACGCTGACAAAACAAGCCTTGCCGCTTGTGCGCTATAGAACGGGAGATATCACCTCCATCACAAGAGTACCATGTAAATGCGGGCGCACGACAGCCAGAATAGAGAGCATAGCGGGCAGAAGCGATGATATGCTATTAATAGGCGGCGTAAATGTATTTCCTTCGCAGATTGAACATGTGCTTTCAACCATAGAAGGTATCGCACTGCATTACCAAATCATCGCAAAGAAAAAAGGACACCTTGACAAACTTGAGATTGACGTTGAGGTGGATGAGAGTGTGATGGCTGACGATGTTGCAAAACTTGAAAATCTAAAAGGCGTCATCTCAAAAGCTCTTTTAAATAATCTTTATATCAACGTCGAGGTCAAACTTGTCGCGCCCAAATCAATAGAGCGCAGCGAAGGTAAAGCCGTAAGAGTTATAGATGAAAGGAAGAAATGATGGCAGCTTTTAACTATCTTGAACAACTCTCTATTTTTGTGGAAAACCGCTCGGGAGAGTTATACTCCATAACAGCTCTTTTAGAGCGCGAGAATATCTCGCTTTTGTCTATAGTCTTGTCGGACAGCAGCGAGTTTGGCATACTAAGACTGCTCACCAAAAATACGTCCGAAGCGCGCTCGCTTTTAATCAAAAACGGTTTTATGGCGCAAAGCGCTAAAGTGATAGGAGTGCGTATCGTCAATCAAGTAGGCAGTTTTAACAAAGTCGTGAAAATCCTGAATGAAGCGCATATCGATATACGCTACACATACACGGTCAATGAGAAAAACGACGGTATTTTTGTCTTTAAAGTTGATGACGAAAAGATAGAAAAAGCCTCTTTGCTGCTTGAGCAAAACGGCATAAAAACGATGAACGAAGATGATTTATAAAACTTTTTTACTTTTGGCATTGTCGGCTTTTTCGCTTTTTGGCGCAGAGTTTGAATCTTTTGTGAAATACAAAGTCGGATACGGTATTTTTACTCTCGGCGAAGCTGAGGCTTCTTTGACGATAAACGACAACGGCAGCTACAAAACGGAAGTATCGGCAAAAGCAAAAGGCGGCTTAGTCTCCGCGCTTTCAAGACACCGCGTAGAAACGTATGTGAGCGAAGGCGTGGTTGTGGACAATATGCTTATCCCTTATCGTTTTGTAAAATCTTCGTCTTACGGCAATAAAAAACGACATATTGAGTTTTCTTGGGATTATGACAACATGAATATACTCATGGAGAGTGAAAATTGCAAAGACGGCGACTGCAAATACTCTTCCGAAATTTTGAGCGGCGACAAATACGCCAAAGACGATATTTTGACGCTTTATCATAACATTATGTTTGATTTCAATAAAACAGGTGCAAAAGAGATAAACGCTTCCGCTATCGGTTCGAAAAAGCCCGTTGTTATCATGCTGCCTGAAGGAAAACGGCTCAAAACCGCTAAAAAAACTTTTGACGACAAAGAGGGCACATACATTATCGCGATACTAAATCAAGAGATTTTTACGAGTGATAAAGGAGAGCTTTATGTAAATGTTGACAGCGACAATACCGCTTCAAAAGCTGTTTTGAAGAAAACCATGCTTTTTGGCGATGTGTGGGGCGAACAGATAGAAAAGAGGATAACAGGCAAGAGAGCGGCACAGCAAAACGGCACAAATGAGGGTGAAAATCTGACCAAATTTTAATAAATTACGAGTATTTTATCTTCTCATGCGGCAAATCCTGAATTTTTTGCTATAATACCCGCTTGATTTTAGTATCTTGCATTATTTTGACGCCATCTATATTTGTCTTTTACAGGCAAGCGGACGGCTTCAATGCTGCTTCTTAGCTTGGAAACTAACTTTAAAACATAAAATTATTAGGACAAATAGATGAACGATTTTGAAAATTTCGGATTGCATGAACAAGTATTGCGTGCAGTAAAAGAGGCTGGATTTAAAGAGCCAAGCCCAATACAACGCGAGATAATACCCATTATCTTAAGCGGGCGCGACGTAGTAGGACAGGCACAGACAGGCACAGGCAAAACGGCGGCATTTTCGCTCCCTACGCTTAGCATGGTGGACACTGCTCAAAAAAATGTGCAGATTTTGGTTATAACGCCGACAAGAGAGTTGGCAACGCAGATAAGCGATGAAATGTACACGTTCGGACGCTTCAGAAATATCCACACAGTAACGGTTTACGGCGGCAGTTCGTATACGCGTCAGCTCAAACTGATAGAGCAGGGCTCAAGTGTCGTGGTGGCGACGCCGGGCAGACTTTTAGATTTATTGAAAAGCAAGAAATTATACGGTTTTGAACCGAAAATAGTCATCCTTGATGAAGCGGACGAAATGCTTGACATGGGCTTTTTGGAAGATATCGAAGCGATATTTGCGCGCCTCCCAAAAGAGCGCCAAACCATGCTTTTATCCGCCACTATGCCAGAACCAATCAAAGCTTTGGCGAAAAAGATTTTAAATAACCCTGCATTTGTCAGCGTAACTCCACAAAATGCCACTACAAACGCCGATATCGACCAGCAGTATTACATTATAGAAGAGCATGAGCGCGACGACGCCATCACAAGACTTCTTGATGCGCTAAACCCAGATAAAGCGATAATATTTTGCCGCACAAAAAAAGAGGTCGATAGACTCGGCACAAAACTTATAGCTTCAGGATTTATCGCAAAAACGCTTCATGGAGACATGGAACAGCCACAACGCGAAGAGGTCATCAAAGCTTTTAGAAGCGGCGATGTGGATATCCTTGTTGCTACCGACGTTGCCGCGCGCGGACTAAACGTCAAAGAGATAACGCATGTTTTTAATTACCACATGCCGTTTGACCCCGAGAGTTACGTACACCGTATTGGTAGAACCGCAAGAGCGGGACAAAAAGGAACTGCTATCACGCTTTTGACGCCCATAGAGTACCACAGCTTACAGCGAATCGCCAAAACGGTCGGTACGAAATTGACGCAAAAACAGATACCGACTTTGTTTGAGATGAAAGCAAAAAATGCCAAGAAATTAGCCCAAAGCGTGCTTGCGGCAAATATAGACAATGCGGCGGCACAGATCGT
>JAITEH010000084.1 GCA_031282125.1 Campylobacteraceae bacterium | reverse complement strand
CGGGCATTGGGCTCGGGCGGCAATTTGTATGTATTGTCGATGAAATTTACCGCAAAACACACGGCGATAAACACAAAAACCAAAAATATAACCACAGAAATTACTTTACCGTTTAGATTCATGAGTATCCCTTATAATTTTGAAATTATACTCCAAAAACCTTAGTTATCGAAAAAAGTAACCTTTACCAAAGCTACAATTCCGATAAGAACCACAATGCCTATCAAGCCAAATAACGCTATATCAAGCCAACCCATTTTCCTGCCTTTGTTTTAATTGTCCACATGCCGCGCTTATATCAAGCCCCTTTGATTGTCGTATGGTACAGAGCAGTCCGTGCGAATTCAAAAAGTCCGCAAAAGCCGTGACGTCTTTCTCGTTGGGTCTTTGAAATTCGCTTCCTGCATGGGGGTTGAAATATATAAGATTGACTTTTGCCTTTATGTTATTTAGCAATTTAACCAACTTTTTAGCGCTCTGCATGGAGTCATTTACGTCTTTTATGATTAGGTATTCAAACAACACCCTTTTTCTCACATCAATAGGGAAAGTTTTCACGGCGTCTATGATGGATTTAATGTTGTAAGCTTTGTTAATCGGCATGAGTTTTACCCTTGTCTCATCGTCAATCGCATGCAAAGATATAGCCAAAAGCGCGCCTATATTCATTTTGCCTAGCTTTTCTATCTGCGAGCTAAGACCGCTTGTGGAGATGGTCTGCCTTCGCGGGCTTATGCTAAGACCGTCGATATCTGCGAAAATCTCGACCGCTTTTACGACATTTTGCAGGTTATCAAGCGGTTCGCCCATGCCCATGTACACGACGTTTACTCTGCGGCTTGCATCGATATTGTTTATCTTTTTGATGAAAAGCACTTGAGCTGTTATCTCTCCTGCGCTCAGATTGCGCACAAATCCGCCCTTTGCAGTCAGGCAAAAAGCGCATCCCATTTTACAGCCTACCTGCGAAGATACGCAGACAGTGTATCGCGTGTGATGAACTCTAATGCCATCTTCATCGAACTCTTCAAGCTTCATGGGAAGCAAGACAGTCTCTATCGTCAAGCCGTCTGTTAGGGCAAACAGGTATTTTTTACTTCCGTCCTTGCTTTGCTCTTCTCTGCGCAACTCGAGAGGTGAGAGGATATATCTGTCTGCAAGTTCGGTGCGTAAATTTTTGGGCAGATTTGACATATCTTCGAACGAATCGGCATATTTTTGGTATATCCATTGGTATATTTGCTTTGCCCTAAAGGCAGGTTTTATCTCGTTTTCCAACTCTTTTTTTGTCAAATCAAGTATATTTTGCTTCATTATAAAAACTCTTTGTAGTCTCTAAGAACCGTGCTTTGTAAAAGGCTTTTTGCCTCTTCATGGTTTTGCAAAA
Organism: Campylobacteraceae bacterium; assembly: GCA_031282125.1. Taxonomy (GTDB): domain Bacteria; phylum Campylobacterota; class Campylobacteria; order Campylobacterales; family Campylobacteraceae; genus JAIRKW01. The sequence goes on along the minus strand of JAITEH010000084.1, from coordinate 5,581 downwards.
ACTCTTTGTGCGCATTTTGACCGCAATAATTTGTCACGCAAAAAAGCCCCAAAGACGGGATATTAAATTGTTGCGCCGTTTTCAAAACCGCGAAAAATTCCATATTTTCCAAAGCCAATCCATGCTTTAAAAATAGCTGCGCTTGAACGGCGTCAGCAGTGATAAAATTGCTCGAATTTACGATAATTTTTTGCAATGTTTCACGTGGAACATTGGTATTTATGCCATCGATTTGCTCCAAAATAGGGCTGTACGAGAGGTGTTCTAAAAATCCTATCTCTATATTTACCGCACTATTTGAAGAGACGATTTCAAATTTTTTCAAATCCCCATAACTTCCCGCAGTACCTACAAAAAGAATATTTTTAGGCTTCTGCTCCATGAACAGTTTCGTTAAATTTATGGAAGTATTTATCAGTCCTATGCCTGCAGCAACGGCAAATGAAAAAGTTTCGTTATTTCCCGCACAAACTATCATAATCTGACAGCAATCCCTTCGCTTTTTAGATATCTTTTCAAATCCATAATGTCTATCTCTTTGAAGTGAAAAATTGAAGCGGCAAGCGCAGCGTCTGCGTAATTTAAAAAAGCCTCTTTGATATGCTCCATACTTCCAGCCCCACCGCTTGCTATAACGGGGATATTTAACATGCGGCTCATTTTTGATGTGAGTTCTATATCGTATCCGTCTTTTGTGCCGTCTTTGTCCATGGACGTCAAAAGTATCTCTCCCGCGCCTCTGTTTTCAGCCTCTTTTGCCCACGTAAGCGCATCGATTCCCATATCAATCCGTCCGCCGTGCTTGTATATATGCCAGCCGCCGCCGCTTTTTTTCGCGTCTATCGCTACTACGATACATTGAGACCCGAAACGCAAAGCAGCCTGCGTGATGAGTTCGGGATTGTCTATCGCGGCAGAATTGATACTGACTTTGTCGCATCCCACGCTTAGCAGTCTATATATGTCGTCAAGTTTTCTAATGCCTCCGCCGACAGTCAGCGGTATGAAAATCTCTTTTGCGACTTTTTCGACGAGTTCGACGATAGTGTCTCTCTTCTCATTGCTTGCCGTGATGTCCAGAAAGCACAGCTCGTCCGCACCTTCGTCATTGTATCTTTTTGCTACTTCCACAGGATCTCCCGCGTCTTGCAGACCTACAAAATTTATACCCTTAACAACGCGGCCGTTTTTGACGTCAAGACATGGAATAATCCGCTTTGCAAAAGTTTGCATAAAAAAACTCCGTAAAACTATTTTGACGATGATAGCAAACCATTCAAAAAAAATGACTGAAACAACTTCGAAAGATAATAAAATTACAAATGGTTTTACATGTAACAATAATATAAGCAAAAATGAGATATACTCCTCATTTTAGCTCGCAAAATGGTTAATTACATAAAAGCAAAAAAACATTTCGGTCAAAATTTTTTGACAGACACGACAGTTGTAGATAAAATTATCGAATCGATGCCCGATATGGAAGGTTTAAGCCTTATCGAGATCGGACCTGGATTAGGTGATTTGACGAAAGCGCTGCTCGGGCGGTATGCTCTGAGTGCCTATGAAGTCGATGAGGATTTATATGAACATTTAAATAAAATGTTCAAAGAAGAGATAAAAACAGGACGATTAGAGCTTATTTTGGGCGATGTGATAGAGCATTGGCATAAAAGCTTGAAAGATTCTCCTTATTTTATAGTTGCTAATATACCGTATTACATAACGACGCCGATTATTCATAAAGCTTATGAAGATAGAAATTGCGTCGGAATGGTATTGATGATGCAAAAAGAGGTAGCCTTGAAGCTTACCGCCGCAGTATCGAGCAGCGAATACTCTTCTTTATCTATTCTGACATCTGTTTTAAGCGATGCATCTATTTTATTTGATGTGCCAAAAGAGGCGTTCAATCCGCCTCCGAAAGTTACCTCTTCGGTCGTAAAGATAGAGAAAAAAAGAGAGTTTGAAGGCGTCTTTGGCGGGTTTAAAGCTTATTTATCAAAAGCTTTTGCAAGCCCTAGAAAGACACTGAAGAAAAATCTTTCGAACTACTTTGACCAAAAGAGACTTTTTGAAGTTTTTGATGAGCTTAAAATCGATACAAATCTTCGTCCTCATGAGATTGCAGCGGGGCTGCACTTTCGTCTTTTTAACAGTTTAGCCGACTAAAATTAAAGATTAAAGGTAGAAAAACATGGATAATCCCAGAAACGAAACAGAAGACAACGCTCAAAAGCCGCAGAAGAAAAGGTGGCATCGCAAAAAAAAGAAAAACGATACTGAAAATGAAAACGCTAACGCTCAAGAGCCAAAACAAAACGACAAAAACATTGTCAATACTACAAACGGCGAGAATACCGCTAAAAGCAACAACTCCAGAAGACGCAAGAGAACTAACCTTCCGCCCTCACCCGTTATCGGTAACGAACAGTGGCAAAAGGCGTTAAACAGCGCTATAGAAGCTAACAAAAAGTCCCATTACGACAGACTTAACAGTTTTAAAAAGATAGCAAAAAGCAGCGATAAAGTACGCATAACGCCGCTTGGCGGACTTGGCGAAATAGGCGGAAATATCACGGTGATAGAGACTAACACAAGCGCTATTATCGTTGATGTGGGCATGAGTTTCCCAGACAGCGACATGCCCGGAGTCGATATATTAATCCCCGATTTTAATTATCTGAAAACAATTAAAAATAAAATCGCAGGCATTTTGATAACGCACGCTCATGAAGACCACATAGGAGCGATTCCTTATCTTTTCAAGGAGATACAACTGCCGCTATACGCGACGCCCATGCCGCTTGGTATGATTTCAAACAAACTCGAAGAACACGGACTAAAAGCAGTCAGAAATCTATTTCGTCCCGTAGAGAAGCGAAAGATTTATAAAATAGGCGAATTTGAAGTAGAGTGGCTGCATATCACGCACTCTATCGTGGACTCTTCTGCGCTTGCGATAAAAACCAAAGCAGGCACAATCATACACACGGGAGACTTCAAGATAGACCATACGCCCATAGACGAGTATCCGACGGATTTGCACAGGCTTGCGCATTACGGAGAAGAGGGTGTTTTGTGTTTACTCAGCGACAGTACGAACTCGCACAAAGAGGGCTTCACGCGCTCTGAGAGCTCTGTAGGAAAGACGTTTGACTCTATCTTTGCCAAATCCAAAGGCAGAGTTATCATGTCCACCTTCTCTTCAAATATCCACAGAGTCTATCAAGCCGTTCAGCACGGGCTTAATTACGGCAGAAAAGTGTGCGTTATAGGGCGCTCCATGGAGAGAAATATCTTCACGGCTATTGAGCTTGGATATATCACGCTGGATAAGAGTATCTTTATAGACGCCCATGAGGTAAACAAATACAGCGACAACGAAGTATTGATAATAACGACAGGCTCTCAAGGCGAAACGATGGCGGCACTTTACAGGATGGCGACGGACGAACACCGCCATATCAAGATAAAGCCGACCGACCAGATAATCATCTCCGCCAAGGCAATACCGGGCAATGAGGGCAGCGTCTCTACGGTTTTAAACTTTTTACTAAAAAGCGGCGCCAGCGTCGCGTATCAAGACTTCAGCGAAATACATGTAAGCGGACACGCCGCGCAAGAGGAGCAAAAACTCATGCTGCGCCTTGTAAAGCCGAAATTTTTCCTTCCCGTACATGGAGAGTTCAACCACATAACTAAGCACAAAGAGACTGCCATGGAGTGCGGCATACCGTCGAAAAACATCCTGCTCATGGAAGACGGCGACCAAGTGGAGATTTGCACGGAGTATGTCAAAAAGGTCAAAAGCGTCAAAACAGGCAAAATATTTATAGACAACCAAATCAACAGCCAGATAGAAAATGACGTCGTTATGGACAGACAGCAGCTTGCGGATTCGGGCGTTGTCATGATAATAGCCCAGATAGACAAGCGCGAGAAAAAGCTCATCTCAAAGCCTAAAGTCGTAAGTTACGGACTTGTAGCCGACAAAAAAGATAAAGAGTTCTCAAAAGAGATGGAAGAGGTGCTTGTGCAGTTCTTGTCCAACGCAAAAAAAGATGTGATAGAAAACAGACCGCTTTTAGAGAACGAAGTGCGCCAAGTCGTACGAAAGCATATCTTTAGAAGTATGAAAAAATACCCAACGATTGTTCCGACAATCTTTATCATGTAAGGCTTAAGATGGATTTTACAAAAATTGCAAAGAGCGTTTTGGAGCTTGAAGCACAAGAGATAGCACGCGCGGCTGATAATTTGACGGACGATATCAACGCGGCTGTAGATACTATCTACGGGATAAAAGGCAAGTTAATCGTCACGGGAGTCGGTAAAAGCGGGCTTGTGGGCGCAAAAATAGCCGCGACTTTCGCCAGCACGGGAACAAGCAGTTTTTTCCTGCATCCGACCGAGGCTATGCATGGCGATCTTGGAATGATGGGCAAAAACGACGGCGTATTGGCGATAAGCTACAGCGGCGAGAGTGAAGAGCTTGTACGCATATTGCCGCATATTAAAAGATTTGATATTCCGCTTATCGGTATGGCAAAGTCAAAGAAAAGCTCTCTTGGAAGATACAGCGACGTATTTTTACCCATAGATGTGGAAAAAGAGGCGTGTCCGCTGGATGCTGCGCCTACTAGTTCCACGACCTTGACGCTGGCTATTGGCGACGCTCTTGCCGTCTGCCTCATGAAAAAGAGAAATTTCAAAAAAGAGGATTTTGCTTCGTTCCATCCGGGCGGCACGCTTGGTAAAAAGCTGTTTGTCAAAGTCAAAGATATTATGAGAACCAAACTGCCGATTTCAGACGAGAAAGCCTCATTGAAAAACGTCATAGACGTTATGACTCACGGCAGGCTTGGAAGCGTTATACTCGTCAATGACGACAAAAAAATAAGCGCTATTTTGAGCGATGGGGATTTGAGGCGCGCTTTGATGGAAGAGGGATTTTCGGTCAATTCGCCCGCGCTCATGTACGCGACGAAAAATCCTAAAACATTTAATGATGAAAACATGCTTGCAAGCGACGCTTTGGTATTTTTGGAAAAATATAAAATACAACTGTTGGTCATTGTAAACGAAGAGAATGTGCCGGTAGGCGTTTTGCATATTCACGATTTGATAGAGGCGGGGATATCTTAATGGATGAATTAATGCGCCTGAACAAATTTATTTCGCACAACACAAAATATTCGCGCCGCGAGGCCGACAAGCTGATACAAGAGGGCAAAGTAAGGCTAAACGGCAAAACGCAGACTGATTTGTCCGTCAAAGTAAGCTATGACGATACGATAGAGGTAAATGAACGCAAAATCTTGAAAAAAAGCGAATTTACCGTCATCGTTTACAACAAGCCAAAAGGCGAACTTGTAAGCAAAAAAGACGATAGAGGCAGAAGAACCGTTTATGATACGCTTCCAAAGAAATTCGCGCATTTTACAAGTGTCGGAAGACTTGACTACGCGAGCGAGGGACTGCTTTTGCTCACAGATGCCGCGCCCGTAGCGGCGGCTTTGATGGAAAGCAACCTTGAGAGGGTTTATTACATCAAGATAAAAGGCTCTGTCAACGACGC
>JAITEH010000167.1 GCA_031282125.1 Campylobacteraceae bacterium | reverse complement strand
CCTGAATTTTTATCTACTCACCCGTCTGACGAAAGACGCATAAACGATATATCGGAATATATTAAAACGCTGAAATAACTCTGCTATTTTCGTATCCCTCTTGTGAAAAAGTTCATGATGTTTCTTTTGTATCTGGATTCGCTCGAGGGCAGCCCCTGTTCGCTTATATATCGAATATCCTCTATAGAGTAAACGGCGTTTGGATTGTAGTGCAAAATGATAGGAAGTATCTTTGGCACGTCTGCTCTTTTGATGACTGTAAATACGACATTCACCGCGCCCGTATTGCCCTCGGCATCCAAAACGGTAACGGCATAGCCGCTTTCGCGAAGTTTCACCGCTAAAGCGCGCGAATCTTTTTTTGTGATGATGCGCACGACAACTGTTCCTATGGCGAGTTTCCCCTCTATAAAAATGCCAAGAAAATTGCCTATAGAGTAGCCAAGCGCATAAGCAAAAAAGTTACTGATATGCGTTAGATTCGCCATTACTTGCGTGATAGCCGTAAGCCAAATGCAAATCTCTATAAATCCAAGCACGGGTGCTAAGTACTTCATGCCTTTGGACAGAAATATAATCCTCATCGTGCCTATAGTCACATCCGTAATCCTCGCCAAACATATCAGCAGCGGAATGCCGTACAGTTTAAACGATTCGCTTTGAAATATATCCGCAAACTCCATAAATCCCCCTTTTATCTGCTGAGCGCGAGACCGATGCCTATGCGTCTTGTGCGCTTATCATAATCTATCAAACTCTCGCCGTATCCGTCAAAATACTGCACATATCCGAACATTTTGCTTTTTAATAAAAATGTCCAATCAACCTGCACCGCGCCTTTGTTGTCATGAAAGTCAAAATTGTTTCTGACAAGCAGTTTGAAAAGTTGATTTTTGTACGGATATAAAAAAGTCAAATCGCCGTATCCCATGTATTCAAGTATATCGCTGTTATCGTCGTCCTCGGCCTTCTCGCTTATGCGATACCAAACGCGCGGATTGACAAAAATACCTTTATACTGCAAAACAGCCTCCATGTAGAGCCTGTTCCATGAGCGGGAGTTCTCTTCGTCCTGCCCGTTTGATTCATGCAAAAAGCCGAATTTATAATTTTTTATCGGTGATTTATTGTTGTACCATGGGACGCTGACATAAAATTCGGGCAGATAATTTGTCTCGCGAAACGGTGAAGAGTGTTTGTAAAGCTGCCACCATGAACGCTGCGTATATGCGATGCTAAATGTCTCGCCAAATCCGAACAAATCATATAAAAGGTCTTTTTTAAAGCTGATTTGAAATGCAACCTCAGCCCTTTGTCTGCCCTCATGCTTGATAAAATCGTAAGTTATGGGCAAAAGATAGTTTGGCTTATAAGGGTCGATATCAAAAAAAGAGCCTGAGATTTGAAAAACGGTATTGCGCGTTTCATTGTCGGTGTATTCGTTGAGGTACATATCAAAATACTGCTCTTTTCTTTGGATATTTGAGATAACCTCATCTTTCACAGTGGGCGTTTCGTCGGCGAGTGCGTTTTCGAGTTTTGTCGTATTATCGCACTCTGCCGCCAAAATCACACCGCACAACAGACCTGTCAAAAAAAGTATTTTCACCCTATTCCTTCTGTTTTTTTGCGAAATTATACTATTTTTAAGACAAATTTAATAGGCGTCTTAACACAAAGCAACAGAATTGTATTCTAAATGCTCATCACACCTCACGATTTGGCAAAAACCATCTTTTTTTATTTATAATCCGTCTCAAAAACAGCGTCAAAAAATAGATCTTTTTGCGCAGGTTTGCTCTTTATCGCTCCAGTTTCATACAAAAAATCGCTAAAAACAGTAACGCCCGTTGGTTTTAGACCAAACTGTATATTGCCGCTTTGTAAGATAGAGAGTAAAAGCTCGGGCGATTCTTTGGATTTTTCGGATTTGATATACAAAGCAACAGCCTCTTTTTGGTTGTTATTTATCCAGATTATCGCATCATTCAAAGCCCTTAAAAATGCTCTTATCAGTTTGGGATTTTGGTCGTAAAACTCTTGCGTAGTTGAGTAAAGACTCGTAGTAGCGTCTTTACTTACAACGTCGGCAGAACTTAAAATCCTATGTATATTAGGATTTTGCAGCTCTACTGCCGTATATGGTTCGCTTCCAAAATGAGCATTTATCTCAGACTTGTTTGAAGTAAGAGCGATAAGCGCGTCAGGACTACTCAAAGTGACAGTCAAACGGTCAAATTTATCATAATTTTTGATACCAAACTCTTTTGCCGTCGCTATCTGCAATACCAAAGACTGTATAGACACTTTTGCCGCAGGCAGAGCTATCCTGTCCTCATCGCTCAAATCTCTTATGCTTGCCACTTTCGGATTTGACGAAACCAAATCAAAAACCTGCTTACCCGACGAAGATACGGCTTTGACTTTGCCTTTGGTTTTATCCCAAAGCCTTATAAAAGGCGCCGCGCCGTTTGAATTTATATGCACTGCGCCTGAGAGCAGCGCCTCATTTGTCGCCGCGCCGCCTGTCAATGTAATATACTCTATCTTTATGTCGCCAAGTCCCGCTTCTTTGGCGTACTTTTCGATGAGTTTTCGCTCATTTATGACGATAAAGGGTAGCGTACCCAAACCATACTGCCTGCTTATTTTGAAGACGTTAACCTCCGCACTCAACCCCGTAAAAAGCGTCAAAAACGCTACAATCATCACTTTTTTCATTGTCAAACCTCCTTTGTCAAATAATAAAAAACCAATCAATGATGCCCTAAATCAAAAAACAAATCCTCCTGTTTTGGCTTTGTTTTGATAGTCCCCGTCTCGTATAAAAAATCGCTGAAAACCGTGATATCGGTCGGTTTTGTAGAAAATTTGAAATTAGGTCTATTCAAAATCTTATATATCAAATCAAAAGGCTCATGCGAATTATTAACTTTCAGATAAAGCTTCACGGCATCCTCTTTGTTGTTGGCTATCCACTCGTTAGCCTCATCCAAAGCGCTCACCAAAGCTTTCACGAGTTTGGGGTTTGCTTTGTAAAATTTTTCCGTAGTCGAGATGAGAACTGCGGTGTAACTTTTGCCGAGCACACTTTCCAGATTCAAAAGCTCTCTGACGTTTGGATTTTGCTGTTCTATACTCGCGAACGGCTCCGAAGTAAAATGTGCCGTTATGCCCGAATTTTTCGCGGTAAGCGACACAATCGCGTCAGGGTCTTTTAGAGTAACGGTCAAATGGTCAAATTTGTTGTAGTTTTCGATACCGTAGATTTTCGCCGTTTCTATCTGAAGAAGCAGCGCTTGGATGGAAACTTTAGCTGCGGGAAGAGCTATTTTGTCGCTCTCTGTGAAATCTTTTATCGATTTTACATTTGGATTTGCGGTATTTAAGATGATAGGTATCTCGCCTATAGCCGATATCGCTTTGACTTTGCCTTTCGACTTGTCCCAAAGTATGACAAACGGCGCGATACCGTTGTAGTTGATATCTATACTGCCAGAAAGAAGCGCGTCGTTCGTCGCTGCTCCGCCTCCAAAAGTCGCCCATGTAAGCTTCACGTCTCCAAGACCTGCTTTTTTGGCATGTTTTTGGACAAGTCCGAACTCATCCAAAACATT
>JAITEH010000121.1 GCA_031282125.1 Campylobacteraceae bacterium | reverse complement strand
GCATCATGCTGGATATCAGTAATCTTCTGAATCAAATCATTTTGATGATGCGTATATAGTATGGTCAAAACGCCGATAACTTCGTCGTATCCGCCCTCCCATTCGTCTTTGATTATCTTCTCTCTTATCAAATCTCTGATAAATTCACTTCGTGAAACATAACCCTGCTCATTGACCTTTTTATCAAGCTCATCCAAAAGAGGTTCTGGGAGCGAAATCGTAAATCGTATTATTTTATCCATCACATATATGCCTTAAGGAATATTTTTTATATAATAGTATTAAAATGCTTAGTATTTTATAAATTAATTTAGCATATAAACTATCTGTCCAAGCGCAATAGAGCTGTCGTTTGCCGAAATATTTTTCGGTAAAAAAAACTCTATATGCTCTTTTTCAAACAATTCTATTAATTTTTCCAAAAGCGTCCTGTTTTGAAAAACGCCTCCGCTAAGCACGACCTTTTTTCTCTCTTTTTTGGCTATATGAATTATGAGCGCGGCTAAAGTGTTGATAAATTTTGAAGCGGCGGTTACGGGGTCTTCTTCGAGCATTTTTAAAAACCAATACACATACTCTATCTCGTCATTTTCATTGATGATTATCTCGTAACGCCCTTGCACATTTTTATCATACAAAGCCTCAAGCGATAGTCCGCTCTCGCCGTCGTAAGTTACCTTTTTTTGTTTTAGTATTATCGCGGCGGCAGCGTCAAAAAGCCGCCCCACAGATGAGCAAAGAGGCGCGTTTATATCCTTTTCATAAGAGCGCTCCAAAAGATACCTCTCTTCATGCGAAAAATTATCCAAAAACTCCGCCGCAAGGGCATTTTGCTTGCACGGATAAAGAATAGAAAAAGCGATTCTGTCTATATTTTCTATACTACCCTCGCCGCCCAACAATTTAAAAGGCTTAAATGAATAAACCCTCTCTTTCTCTTTCAAAGCGCACAAGAAAAACTCTCCGCCCCAGATAGTCCCGTCATCTCCAAGCCCCGTTCCGTCCCATGCGATACCCAAAACCTCTTCATTGATATTGTGCTCAAACATGACAGCCAAAATGTGCGCATAGTGGTGCTGTACAAAAACCGTAGGAATATTTTGTTTTTTTGCCCAAATCGTAGAGGCGTAATTTGGATGTTTATCGCAGACCAAAAGCGAGGGTGTAAAATCGTAAAAATTTTTAAATGTATTTATACTCCGCTCAAACGCTTCGATACTCTCCACGCTTCCCAAATCCCCTATAAAAGGGCTTAGAATGATATTTGAATCGTTAAAAATAGCGATAGCGCTTTTTTGGTGCGCACCAAGAGCCAGTATCTTCTCTTTAGATTTATAGGAGGTCTTGAAAGATATCGGCGCGACTCCTCTTGAAACCCTCAAAAAAACGCTTCTTTTTCCGATAAGCTGCAAAACGCTGTCGTCGCTGAAGTTTACAATCTCTCTGTCAAAATCCACATACGACTCTATCACACTACTAAGCTTTTCGCAAAGTTTCTCTTTTGAAGTTATGATGGGCTCGCCGCTTATGTTTGCGCTGGTGGCTATGATAGGTTTTTTCAATATCTCCAAAAGCAGTACATGCAAAGGTGTGTAAGGCAAAAAAGCGCCAATTCTATCGATATTTGGAGCGATGCTTTCAGGCAGTGCGCACGTTTTTTTCTTTTTCACAAGAACTATCGGGCGGATTTGGCTTAAAAGCGCCTCTTCCTCTTCTATTGTGATATCACAATACTCTTTTATCATTTCAATTGAGCTAAAAAGCACGGCAAACGGCTTGGTTTTGCGCCTTTTTTTCTCTCTCAAACTTAAAATCGCCCGTTCATTCAAGGCGTCGCAAACGATATGAAATCCGCCCATGCCTTTAAGCGCCGTTATTTTGCCCTCATTTATAGCATGCGCTAATTTCTCAAGCGGACTATCTTGTGTGCTGAAACCATTTAAATCGTGAAATTTTACTACAGGGCCGCACTTCGGACAGCTTATCGGCTGTGCATGATAGCGGCGGTTCAGCGGGTCGTTGTATTCGGCTTCGCACTCGGGACACATCTTAAATCCGCTCATGGAACTGTTCACTCTATCATACGGCACGGTGCGGATAATAGAATATCTCGGGCCGCAGTTTGTGCAATTTATCAGAGGATAGCCAAAGCGCCTGTTGTTTTTGTCTTTTAACTCTTTTTCACACTCACTGCAAAGCGACATATCAGGAGATATGGATGTGTTTTTTGATTTGGAGTGAGCGCTTTTTGTTATCTTGAAATCATGAAAATTTTTAAGTGCAGTTTCGGCTATACTTATCGTATCTACCACGGCCAATGGCGGTACGGAGTTTTGAAGCTCAGACTCAAAACTTTTAAAAACCTCTTCGTCGCCCTCGGCTTCTATATAAACTCCGCTTGAAGAGTTAAATACAAAACCGTTTAAATTGTATTTTTTTGCAAGAGAGAAGACAAAAGGGCGAAATCCAACGCCCTGCACTATGCCTTCAATCTCATAAATTTTGCAGATTTTCATAACTCTACAGGCAGCTCTTTATTGAAATATACTTTGTGATTTACGCTGATATGTTGAAAACAGAGATTTGACAAAGTTTTTGCGCCAAACAGCGAGCCCATAAGCAAAATATTTTTCACTTCAAACTCCTCTTTGACTTTGTCAGCAAAATCATTCAGAAAATGCACCAAACTCTCGGCTATCCCGAATGATAAAAGTCCGTCGTCTGTGCCAGCCAACTTGAAACTTATCGCGCTTTTTAAAAATTTGTGCGCATTAAGGGATGTTTTGAGGCTCTTTTCATCTGTAAGTTTATAATCAATCCTCACTCCCTTTTGTCCGCTGAAAATCTCTATATTTTCAAAAAGTTTTCTTTGTGCTTTTTGTAAATCCTCGCCAAAACCCAAAAGATAAGCCGCCGCCGCCCAAATAGTCGAGATGTTTTTAAGTTCAAGCCTTATATTTTTCGCATTTTCATAAATCTTCGGAAAACTCTGCTCGTACTTATCTATCAATTTTGCGCCGTTGCTGTCCTCTTTTTTGATATTTTCAAGAACTTCATCTAAAGAATCCTCAAAATCAATCTGCAAGCTGTCAAGAACGCCTGTTTTACCGCTGTAGAGCATAATCTTGTCGTTATGATTCAAGCTAAGATATATGCCGCAGTTTACCTCTTCAAAAAGTCCAAGCTCCTGAATAGTTGCCGCAAACTGCATGTGGTGCGGATTTTTCAAAGGCTTGATGGAGTTTAAAAGTTTTGGTGAAGCAAAAGCCGTGCCTTTCAAGATGGTATTTTGTCCGTTTTTAAGATGGCAGATTTCAAGCTGTTCGCTTGTCTTGACCTCTTCATTAAATCTAAGCGAAGCTACAGCCGCGCCGTCTTCTTCTTCCAAAACGACAAATTTAACGCCTTTTTCCAATAACGCTAAAGACAGAAAGTATAAAAACAGGTCGTTTGCAAGCCGTAATTTTACAAATATCGGGAAATTCGGATATTGCGAACCAAAAACCAAATTTACATGAGCCCTCACAAGCGGTTTTTCAAGCGAAGCAAGCGCCGCCGCCTCGTCGTTTTCCATGACGGCGATTTTACCGACAAGACTAAGGTCGCATGGCATTATAATAATATCATCGCCGTAGGCTTTGTCTTTTACTTCGGATACGCAAAATGTGCCGTTTGGCGTTTTGAGATTTAACTTTTCGCCGTTTGCTATCAGACTTGCGCAAAGCGCGAAAGCCTCTTTGAAATTGCTCTCGTATCGAACGCTTTTGCCCTCATGAGTAAAAATAAGCGGCGGATTTATATCAAAATTTAATCCTATCTCATTTTTTACGAATGGATCAAAATCATCTTTTGCCCTATCTAAAGCCTCTTTTGTGAAAGGAAAACAGATCTTGCACTCCAAAACGTCAATGGCTTTGCTCTCGTCCCATTTATCCGTAGCATGCACGGAAGTGGATTTCAAGAAAATCGAAAACGGAAGCGAATTTGACAGCTCATCTGAAAATGCTATCAGCGCATCTTCATCGCCTCTTACATGCAAGGATATCCTGTCTTTATCTTTTGTGATGTAGTGTTCTATACTCTTTTTTTGTGCAAAGGTGTGTAGAAAATTCTCTAAAAAACCGTTGCGTGAAATATACTCAAATTCATAAACTAATATCATAATTCCTCATTTTGACCAAAACTATAAGCCGTACTTTGAATATC
>JAITEH010000032.1 GCA_031282125.1 Campylobacteraceae bacterium | reverse complement strand
CGAAGTTTCACCGCCAAAGCGCGCGAATCTTTTTTTGTGATAATGCGCACGACGACCGTTCCTATGGCGAGTTTTCCCTCTATAAAAATACCAAGAAAATTGCCTATAGAGTAGCCAAGCGCATAAGCAAAAAAGTTGCTGATATGCGTGAGATTCGCCATTACCTGCGTGATAGCAGTAAGCCAGATGCAAATCTCTATAAATCCAAGCACGGGCGCCAAATACTTCATGCCCTTAGACAGAAATATAATCCTCATCGTGCCTATAGTCACATCTGTAATCCTTGCCAAACATATCAGCAGCGGAATGCCATACAGCTTAAACGATTCGCTTTGAAATATATCCGCAAACTCCATGAATACTCCTTATCTGCTGAGCGCAAAGCCGATGCCTACGCGTCTTGTGTGCTTATCGTAATCTATCAAACTCTCGCCGTATCCGTCAAAATACTGCACATATCCGAACATTTTGCTTTTTAGCAAAAATGTCCAATCAACCTGCACCGCGCCTCTGTTGTCATGAGGGTCGAGGTTATTTCTGACAAGCAGTTTGAAAAGTTGATTTTTGTATGGATACAAAAAAGTCAAATCGCCGTATCCCATGTATTCAAGTATATCTCTGTTATCGTCGTCTTCGGCCTTCTCGCTCATGCGATACCAAACGCGCGGATTGACAAAAATACCCTTATACTGCAAAACAGCTTCCATGTAGAGCCTGTTCCATGAGCGGGAATTCTCTTCGCCCTGCCCGTTTGATTCGTGCAAAAAGCCGAATTTATAATTTTTTATCGGGGATTTGTTGTTGTACCATGGGACGCTGACATAAAATTCGGGCAGATAATTTGTCTCGCGAAACGGCGAAGAGTGTTTGTAAAGCTGCCACCATGAACGCTGCGTATATGCGATGCTAAACGTTTCGCCAAATCCGAAAAAATCATACAAAAGGTCTTTTTTAAAGCTTATTTGAAATGCAACCTCAGCCTCTTGTCTGCCTTCATGCTTGATAAAATCGTAGGTTATAGGCAAAAGATAGTTCGAGTTGTAAGGGTCGATATCAAAAAAAGAGCCTGAGATTTGAAAAACGGTATTGCGCGTTTCGTTGTCGGTGTATTCGTTGAGGTACATATCAAAATACTGCTCTTTTCTTTGGATATTTGAGATAACCTCATCTTTTACGGTGGGCGTTTCGTCGGCGAGTGCGTTTTCAAGTTTTGTCGTATTATCGCACTCTGCCGCCAAAATCACACCACACAACAGACCTGTCAAAAAAAGTATTTTCACCCTATTCCTTCTGTTTTTTTGCGAAATTATACTATTTTTAAGACAAATTTAATAGGCGTCTTAACACGAAGCAACAGAATTGTATTCTAAATGCTCGTCACGCCTCATGATTTGGCAAAAACCCTCTTTTTTTATTTATAATCCGTCTCAAAAACGGCGTCAAAAAATAGATCTTTTTGCGCAGGCTTGCTCTTTATCGCTCCCGTTTCATACAAAAAATCGCTAAAAACAGTAACGCCCGTTGGTTTTAGACCAAACTGTATATTACCGCTTTGTAAGATAGAGAGTAAAAGCTCGGGCGATTCTTTGGATTTTTCGGATTTGATATACAAAGCGACAGCCTCTTTTTGGTTGTTGTTTATCCAGATTATCGCATCATTCAAAGCTCTTAAAAATGCTCTTATCAGTTTGGGATTTTGGTCGTAAAACTCTTGCGTAGTTGAGTAAAGACTCGTGGTAGCGTCTTTACTTACAACGTCAGCAGAACTTAAAATCCTATGTATATTAGGATTTTGCAGCTCGACTGCCGTATATGGTTCGCTTCCAAAATGAGCATTTATCTCAGATTTGTTTGAAGTAAGAGCGATAAGCGCGTCGGGGCTGCTCAAAGTAACCGTCAAACGGTCAAATTTATCATAATTTTTGATACCAAACTCTTTTGCCGTCGCTATCTGCAATACCAAAGACTGTATAGATACTTTTGCCGCAGGCAGAGCTATCCTGTCCTCATCGCTCAAATCTCTTATGCTTGCCACTTTCGGATTTGACGAAACCAAATCAAAAACCTGCTTGCCCGACGAAGATACGGCTTTGACTTTGCCTTTGGTTTTATCCCAAAGCCTTATAAAAGGCGCCGCGCCGTTTGAGTTTATATGCACTGCGCCTGAGAGCAGCGCCTCATTTGTCGCCGCTCCGCCTGTCAATGTAATATACTCTATCTTTATATCGCCAAGTCCCGCTTCTTTGGCGTACTTTTCGATGAGTTTTCGCTCATTTATGACGATAAAGGGCAGCGTACTCAAACCATACTGCCTGCTTATCTTAAAGACACTAACCTCCGCACTTAAACCCGTAAAAAGCGTCAAAAACGCTACAATCATCACTTTTTTCATTCTCAAACCTCCTTTGTCAAATAATGAAAAACCAATCAATGATGCCCTAAATCAAAAAACAAATCTTCCTGTTTTGGCTTTGTTTTGATAGTCCCCGTCTCGTACAAAAAATCGCTAAAAACCGTGATATCGGTCGGTTTTGTAGAAAATTTGAAATTAGGTCTATTCAAAATCTTATATATCAAATCAAACGGTTCATGCGAATTATTAACTTTCAGATAAAGCTTCACGGCATCCTCTTTGTTGTTGGCTATCCACTCGTTAGCCTCATCCAAAGCACTCACCAAAGCTTTAACGAGTTTGGGGTTTGCTTTGTAAAATTTTTCCGTAGTCGAGATGAGAACTGCGGTGTAGCTTTTGCCAAGCACGCTTTCCAGATTCAAAAGCTCTCTAATGTTTGGGTTTTGCTGTTCTATACTCGCAAAGGGCTCCGAAGTAAAATGCGCCGTTATGCCCGAATTTTTCGCGGTAAGCGACACAATCGCGTCAGGGTCTTTTAGAGTAACGGTCAAATGGTCAAATTTGTTGTAGTTTTCGATACCGTAGATTTTCGCCGTCTCTATCTGAAGAAGCAGCGCTTGGATGGAAACTTTGGCTGCTGGAAGAGCTATTTTGTCGCTCTCGGTGAAATCTTTTATCGATTTTACATTTGGATTTGCGGTATTTAAAATGATAGGTATCTCGCCTATAGCCGATATCGCTTTGACTTTGCCTTTCGACTTGTCCCAGAGTATGACAAACGGCGCGATACCGTTGTAGTTGATATCTATACTGCCCGAAAGAAGCGCGTCGTTCGTCGCTGCTCCGCCTCCAAAAGTCGCCCATGTAAGCTTCACGTCTCCAAGACCTGCTTTTTTGGCATGTTTTTGGACAAGTCCGAACTCATCCAAAACATT